>JALTHX010000198.1:0-2580 GCA_027076005.1 Caldisericaceae bacterium | reverse complement strand
CCGCGCGAATGGTAACTCTGGACGCAGATCACCCCGATATAGAAGCTTTTATAGACTGGAAGGTTTTGGAGGAACAGAAGGTCGCCGCACTTGCAACGGGCAGTAAGATACTCCGAAAGCACAGTATTGCTATAATCGATGCATGCTGGACAAATTCAGAAAATTTA
Organism: Caldisericaceae bacterium; assembly: GCA_027076005.1. Taxonomy (GTDB): domain Bacteria; phylum Caldisericota; class Caldisericia; order Caldisericales; family Caldisericaceae; genus S016-85. The sequence goes on along the minus strand of JALTHX010000198.1, from coordinate 2,413 downwards.
AACGGGAACCGATTTAACCCGCAGGAGAACTCTGTTCTGTACAGCGCCATCAGGAACGCTATAGAGGACGATGTGCCTGCTCCTTTTATTCATCATCTTATCCAGCTTGCAAAGCAGGGTATTAAAAGTTATGAATTCGAAGAGCTCAATACAGAATGGGATAAAGAAGGTTACAACACGGTAAGCGGGCAGTCATCCAATAACTCTGTACGCCTAACGGCGCAGTTTATGAATGCGGTAATTAATGATGATGACTGGGTATTAATAAACAGAACCGATGGAAATGTGAAAGAAACTGTAAAAGCCCGAGAAATCTGGGAAAGAATTGCATATTCTGCATGGAGCTGTGCCGATCCCGGCCTGCAGTTTCACTCAACAATAAATGAATGGCATACCTGCCCTGAGAACGGAGAAATCAGGGCTTCCAATCCCTGTTCCGAATATATGTTTTTGGACGATACTGCCTGTAATCTTGCATCGATCAATTATATTAAATTCTACGATAAAGAGAATGGAAAGTTTCTGGTGGAAGACTTAGAATATGCAGTTTATATCTGGTCTTTTATACTGGAGATCAGTGTGTTAATGGCTCAATTTCCGAGTAAAGAAATAGCAAAGAGGAGCTACGAGTTCAGAACCTTGGGGCTTGGTTTTGCTAATCTTGGTACTCTTTTAATGGTAATGGGTATTCCCTATGACAGTGTTAAGGGGAGAAACATTGCCGCGGCACTTGCCGGTATTCTGACAGGAAGGGCTTACGCTACTTCCGCCTTAATGGCTTCGCAGCTCGGTACTTTTATGCATTACGAAGCTAACAAAGAACATATGCTTCGTGTTATAAGGAATCACAGGCGGGCTGCATATAATACTGAGGCTAAAGAATATGAAGGGCTCTCTGTAATACCGCATGGGATAGAACCGGAATACTGTCCGCCGGACTTACTTAAGGCGGTAAAAGCTGATTGGGACGATGCTTTAACTCTCGGCGAGAAGTACGGTTTTAGAAATGCACAGGTTACTGCAATTGCACCCACCGGGACAATCGGTCTTGTTATGGACTGTGATACAACCGGTATTGAACCGGATTTTGCCCTTGTTAAATTTAAAAAACTGGCAGGCGGAGGCTCTTTTAAAATTATAAATGCATCTCTTCCTCCCGCATTAAAAAAACTTGGTTATAGCAAAACCGAGATAGATGATATTATTCATTACTGTGTAGGATATGGTACTTTAAAGGGGGCACCCGGAGTATCGTACGAAGCCCTGCTTGCAAAGGGGTTCACCGAGTCTATTCTTGAAAAAATCGAATCTTCCATACGTAATGCCTTTTCTATTAACTTTTCTTTTATCCCGGGAATTCTGAGTAAGGATTTTCTTATTAATGAACTTAAAATTCCGGAGAAGAAATTGTCCCAAAAAGGATTTAACCTGCTCAAATATTTAGGCTTTTCAGAAAAAGAAATAGAAGCAGCAAATATATATGCATGCGGAACAATGACTGTAGAAGGGGCTCCGCATCTTAAAGAAGAGCACTACCCGATTTTTGATACGGCAAATAAGTCCGGCAAACTGGGTAAGAGATACATACCCTGGAAAGCTCATATAGATATGATGGCGGCTGTGCAGCCCTTCGTTTCTGGGGCTATCTCCAAAACAGTTAATATGCCTAATAATTCTAGCATAGAAGATGTTAAAAATGCATATATGTATTCCTGGCAAAATATGTTAAAGGCCATAGCCATATATCGTGATGGTTCAAAACTCAGCCAGCCTTTAAGTTCTATTGCCCCCGGCTCCGATCCTGCTGCTGATATTATTGTTTCCATGATGAAAAACGGGAATAAGGCGTTAGACGGAAGTGTTAAAGCGGCAACCCAGGCAATCTCTCCCTCGGGAAACGGTGGGGCAAAGAAAAAACGCCACACTCTTCCTCAGAGGCGTAACGGGTACACTCAGAAGGCAAAGATAGGTATGCATAGCCTTTTTATACGAACAGGGGAGTATCCGGACGGTAGTCTTGGAGAGATATTTCTCGACATGCATAAAGAGGGAGCCGCATTCAGATCCCTGCTTAACAGTTTTGCAATTGCCGTTTCTTTGGGCCTGCAGTACGGTGTTCCATTGGAAGAGTATGTAGATGCCTTTGTGTTTACAAAATTCGAGCCTAACGGTATTGTTCTTGGGCATAAGAATATTAAAATGACAACATCTGTCCTTGATTTTATCTTCCGCGATCTTGCTTTTTCTTATCTGGGAAGAAGTGATCTGGTTCAGGTAAAACCGGATGATCTTATCGCAACAAATACTTTAAGCAATGGCAAGCACACCGATATAGAGGTTGAAACCGAACAGGAAGATTTTATAGATGAAGGTGTAGAGGACGACCCTGCAGCTCTTGCACGCCTAAAGGGAT
>JALTHX010000197.1:0-21502 GCA_027076005.1 Caldisericaceae bacterium | reverse complement strand
CAGTGCAGGGGGCCTTACATCGTAACTTCTCCTCCAGATATGTACTTGCTCCTGCCCTATTTTTTCTGCAGTTTCTTTCTTGTTTAACCCTTGTAAAGCTCCGTAGTGCCTCTCGTTCAGCCGCCAATTCTTGTAATCTGGAATCCACAGCTGTTCGAGCTCTTCAAGAACTATATATAGAGTTTTTATTGCCCGTTTCAAAACAGATGTATATGCAACATCGAATACAAAGCCTTCTTTTTTGAGGGTTTTTCCGGCATTGTGCGCTTCCTCAATGCCCTTTTCCGTAAGACCTACATCAGTCCATCCGGTAAACTTATTTTCCTTGTTCCAGACACTTTCTCCGTGCCTTACCAGTACTAATTTATACATTTTATCCACCGCCTTTCTCGAGTTTCAATTATATAATATAATATCTATTCAACTTTTTGTAAAGCCCTTTAACAAAGCTATTTGACTTTTTTGTTCATAATTATATACTAACAGTTAGAAAATAATTAGGAGGCTAACGATGAAAAACATTAAAAAGGCATTAGTTTTATTTGTCGCATTTCTTTTTGTTTTTTCGGTTTTTTCCTTTTCAGGTTGTAAGCCGAAAGAAAAACCGTTAAACGTAATTATAATGTGGCACAATCACCAGCCCTTTTATAAAAACCCTGTTTCTAATGACTATATATTGCCCTGGGTGAGGCTCCACGGTGTAAAAGATTATTACAGGATGCCTTACATCGTTTCCCAATACCCTGATGTGAAAGTTTCGTTTGATTTATCCGGCTCACTTATCGCACAAATTCAAGATTATTTAAATGGTGCAAGAGATACAAGGGAAGTTATTTCTATTACCCCCTTGCAAAATCTCACTGAAATGCAAAAATGGGAAATGCTCCAAATCCCTGGTGGATTCTTTGATATAAACTGGGACCATATTTTAAAAAAGATTCCTATGTATAAAAACGTATTAGATGAGAGGCAAACGGTATTTAAAAAATACGGCAATTTGTCTGAAGACGAAAAAATAGACAAGATTACTTCTTCACTTTCTAATCAGTACTATGCAAATCTCATTGCTCTTTTTAACCTTTTCTGGATGGACAATGAATATGTTAAAAATAATCCTTCTTTGAAGCCCCTGTACGATAAGGCGTTTAGCAGTCAAGATTTTACTGAAAAAGATATTCAAATAATTATGGATGCACAGCTTGCTCTTCTTAAGAAGATTTTTCCTGAATATAAAGAGCTTCTTGATAAAAATCAAATAGAACTTGTTACAACCCCTTATGCACACCCTATTTCTGCTTTGCTTGAGGACTTTGGGTGGAATGAAGACCTGAAAATGCAGATAGATAAGGCGAATGCACTTTTTGAAAAAACATTTGGAAGTGTTCCGAAAGGTGTATGGGCGTCAGAATGCGCAATAAACGATGCATCTCTCAAACTCTTCGCAGATTCTGGCTGGAAGTGGACAATTTCAGATGCAGATAATCTCAACCAACTTGGAGTGGATGCTAAAAAAGACCCTATTTCGAAATTTATTCCATATAATGTGGATGGAGTTACCGTATTTTTTAGGGATAAATATCTTTCAGACGGTGTTGGTTTTAGGTATTCCGGCAAAACTGTAGATGATGCAGTAAGTGATTTTACAAATGCACTTCTCAATGTGGAAAAGCAAAATACAAAAGGCAGCCTCGTTTATACAATTGCACTTGACGGTGAAAATGCCTGGGAATATTATAATAACGATGGAAACGACTTTTTGAATGCACTTTACAAAAAACTTTCTGAGCTCCAAAAAGAAGGAAAAATAAGAACAATTACTCCATCTGAGTATATGAAGAAGTTCGGCAAAGGAGAAAATGTAGCAGAACATAAAGTTACGGTTCTTGATTTAAAGGGTAAAGATATTTCAAATATTACACGTTATTCTGTACTTCCTAAAAAGGAAATTAGCGGTCAGTTTGGTGAGTCAAGCTGGGTAAACCCCACCTTAGACACGTGGGTCGGGGAGAAGCAGGAGAATATGGCATGGACAATGATTAACGATGCAAGAAAAACACTCTTTTCAAGTAACATAAGTGGTGAAACAAAAACAAAGGCGGAGGAGAGTTTGATGCGGGCAGAAGGGAGTGATTGGTTCTGGTGGTATGGAAGTGATCAGGACTCGGGAAATGATAAGTCTTTTGATAGATTATTTAAAATGTATCTGTTCGAGATTTATAAACTTACAGGGAAAGTCCCTCCTGAATATTTATTTGGCAATTATTTCCCAGATGGCACGCCTTATAGACATGCTACGGTGAATCTTGAAAAAGGCAAGTATGTTGATATTCCTATAGTGCAAGAGGGCGTTAAAATAAAACTTATCTACGATGGAAGTATTGTAAAGGCATCTGTGAAAACTAATGCCCCAAAAGTTGTGATAGGCGTTTTCGGTGGGAAGAGCATAAAAGAACCATTTTTCCTTGCGGATAGTCATCCATCTGAATTTCATATGAACCCATTCCCCTATGACAGCTCTAATATTGGTATTCCACTTGATAAGGTCTTTTCACTGACTTCAAAAGAGATACAAAACAATATAATTGGCATAGATATAAACGGCCTAAACAAATCTAAACTGTATATTGCATTTGCTGGCAGTGGGAAAGACGGCGCACTTATCCCTTATACAATCCCTGTCCACATAAAACTCCCGCTCGAAATAAAAGGGAATGTTGTAGGAGAGCTCTTAGACGACGAAGGCGATGATAATGGTCCGAATACCTACACATATCCGCTTGCTGACGTATTCAAGCAAGCGGGCAAGGGTTTATTCGACCTTATCTCGTTTAAAATGATAGACAGTGGGGAGAATTATATCCTCCAGTATAAAATGGCAAATTTAGGCGGCAATCTGTGGAATGGCCCGAATGGCATTTCATTCCAAATCATTGAAACATATATTGACTTTAAAGAGGGTGGAAAAGCATCTACTATAACGAAGGGCCCGAATGTCCAGCTTGATAAAACTCACCCCTGGGACATTGCGCTGCGTATTGCTGGGTGGTCTTACGGAAACTATATTGAACTTGCAGATGGGACAAGTGTGCAGGGGGAGCTTTCCATTCAGGTGGATCAAAAGAATAACCTTATAACAGTTGCACTCCCAAAGAAATACATACAGCTGAATAAGGATTACAAGCCGTACATTGCAATTATTTCTGGAAGTCAGGATGGTTATGGGGAAGGTTATTTTAGGAAAGTAGGCATTACTACTGCAGAATGGCAGCTTGGAGGTGCAGACCCTGTCGCGTTTAACGCAGGAGTGTCTCCGAATGTGTGTGATATATTTACGCCCGAGAATCTCACTCAGCACCAGATTCTCACAAGTTACGATGTGAAAAATAAAACACTCGCGACCATACTGCTTCTTCCCCTTGAAAAGATAAAGCCTGTGCCAAAGCTCGTGGGAGACATTTCGGTAGAGAGTAAAAAAGAAATTAAAGAGGGAGACGTGCTTCCCGTAGAGATAAGGATAAAGAATATTGGGAGCGGTATTCAAAAAAATGATCCTGATATGAATGAGTTTAAAGCCTTAATTCCCGAAGAAGTATCTCTCGTGAAAGAAAGCTTAAAAGCAAGTTCCGGGAAAGTTGAATCATCTGGAAAGGAGATCCTGTGGAATGGAAGTATCACACCTGGCAATGTTGTAATTATTTCCTTCAATATAAAAGTGAAAGGAAACGTTCCAAATGGGAAAGAGATCACTCTTTCCGGCACAATTTTTGAAGATTCAAACGGAGACGGAAAAAATGACAAGAAGGTCGAATTATCAGACAAAGTAAGAACAAACTATCCCGTGAAACTTGTCATCCCATTGAATAGCAATACGTTTACAAGAAATGGCAAAGAGCTTAAATTTGATGCGGTAAAGGCAGAGTTTGTAGATAAATGGGCAGATGTAGGCGCAGCGCCTAAGCCAATTATAGATGCACTTGGCGGAATGTATGAATTCGATGCAACCAAAAATAAAATTACAATTACATTTATGGGTAGTAAATATGAACACTGGATTGGGCAAAATAAGGCATTGTTAAGCAGTAGTGCTATTCCGTTATACCCTGGTAATTCTAACGTAAGAAGTTTTATGGACAACGGAGTGCCGGTAATGCCGCTGAAAGCTCTTGCATTTGCCTTTAAATTGAAGTATAGTTTTGACAAAACCAAAAATGAGGCAGTGCTTGAATGCGTGCCTTAAATATAAAGGGGGAAAAGTGAAGGGGAAGAACCAAAGCTATTTGAAAGAGGAGAATACATCCGTCATACTAAAATTGGTACGTGCAAGGCCGGGCATTTCGCGTGCCGACATTGTGCGTGTTAGCGGCCTCACTGCACCTACAGTATCACGCCTTACAAGTTTTCTTGTTCAAAACGGAATTGTTAGGGAGCGAAAAGTAAAAATAAGCAGCGTAGGAAGAAAGCCTTTTGGATTGTATTTTAATGAAAATGCCTTTTATATTATTGGAATTGATTTTTCGTATTTGCATATTACCGGGGCACTGGTAAACCTTTCAGGAAAAATTATTGAAGAGAAAACAGTTTTCATTAACAGTAAGTCTTTTTCCGTAAACGACCTCTCCAAGGTGACTGCAATCATCAAGTCTCTGATGAAAGACAAAAATAACATACTTGGAGTTGGGTTTGCTTCACCAGGAATGATAAATCACGATAAAGGTGTTGTAATTCAGATACCACATTTTCCTATGTTCAAGAATGTTCCTATTAAAAAGCTCATTGAGAAAAAATTTAATTTACACACAATTGTTGCTAACGATGCCAATGCAGAGGCAATAAGGGAAAAGCATTTTGGTTTTGGCAAAGATGTTTCTGATTTTGTTTTGCTGCATTTGGGTTACGGAATCGGTATGGGGATTATCATCCAAAGTAAACTTTACACTGGCAATTTTGGAGTTTCAGGGGAGATCGGCCACACGTCAATAGATAGACGGAAAGGCAGAAAATGCGATTGTGGAAACAGAGGTTGTGTTGAGCTTTATGCGGGACTGAAAGGAATTCTTCGGGATGTTTCCATTGCGACGAATCAGAAAGTGAGTTCAGTGGATGATTTGAAAAAATTTGTAAAAGCAGGAGATAAGAGAGTATTACAAATTTTAAAGGAAAAAGGGGAACTTGTAGGATATGTGCTTGTAAATGTAGTAAATCTTATTGCTCCTCAAAAAATTATAGTGACTGGTTCTGTAGCTTCTATCGAAGATCCTATCATTAAACCTATGAAAGATGTAATAGACAAGCGTTCATTTTATGAGATAGGAAAAAAAATTCCATTAGTGATTTCAAAAATGGGTAAAGGTTGTACTATTATTGGTGCCGCAACGATGGTGCTCGAGCGTTTTCTTGAAAAACCGTACAGTTTTTTCATAGCTAACTCCTCCCATATTGGATCTGGGCAAGGCATGTTGTAAAAGCCTTGCCCAGTAACTTTGGATATATGTACGAAATAATCTTTGTTTAATCCTATATAAACTTGCATGATAAAAATTTTAATATAATAGTGAGTGATATATTGAAAATAAAAAGAATCTTATTAAATTATATTTTAAGTTGATATTTGACAGAATTTTTTTTCGTTATATAATTACTAACGTTTAGTTAAAAATTAGAAAGGAGGTTGTTATGAGAAAAAGATTAATTTTGGTGGTAAGTTTGTTGCTTGTTGCTGCGATGTTTTCTTTTGTTTTTGCAGGATGTGGAACATCTAAGCCGGCACAAAAACCAGAAGAAGCGAAGCCAATTACTATTACAATTTGGCATTCGTGGAGTGGTTCTGAACTTGATGTACTGAATGATGCAATTTCGAAGTACACGGGTGATCACTCTAATGTGACTATTAATCAGCTTCAGGTTCCGTTTGACCAGCTGAAAAATAAATTCCAGACAGCAGCGGCAGGTGGAGAAGGTCCCGATATTTTGGTAGGCCCTGCAGACTGGATTGGCGATTTTACAAAGGCAAACCTTATTGCTCCTATTGACCCCTATGTTGACAGTAATTTTCTCTCCAATTATGTGAAAGGGGCAGTTGATCAGGTCACTTTAAATGGCAAAATGATGGCAATGCCAGAATCTACAGAATGTGTTGCAATGATCTACAACAAAAATCTTATAAAAGATGTACCGAAAACAACGGATGATATGATTAAGCTTGCCGACTCTATGCATAATGGAGATTCTTACGGGCTTGTTTACAACACGGGATTTTACTTCACTGCAGGTTATTTCTTTGCAAACGGTATGCAGCTGTTTGATGAGAATAACAATCCTCTTGTAAATCAAGGAGATGGTGCAGTAAAGACACTTGGATTCTTAAAGAAGCTTGCGGATGACCCGAATATCATTGCAGCAAACGATTATGGCAAAGCGGATTCAATGTTTAAGGAAGGAAAAGCGGCGATGATTATTAATGGTCCGTGGGCAGTAGGAGATTATGTAAAAGCACTTGGTGATGGGAATGTGGGTGTTGCGCCTATGCCAACTTCTTCAATTACAGGGAAACCTTTTGCTCCTTTTGTTAATACTAAAGATTTTATGATTAATTCAAATTCAGACGATGCACATAAAAAAGAGGCGATGGATTTCGTGAAGTTCCTGACAAGCAAAGATATGGAACAGGAATTCTTTAAAAAAGCAAAGCATATTCCTTCTAACACTGAAGTTGATACAAGTTCTGATCCGATTATTAACGGATTTATATCTCAGATGAAGATGGGTGTTTCTATGCCGATTGTTTCAGAGATGGGTGCTGTTTGGGATCCTATGCAGACTGCTATTGACTCAGTGCTTGCTGGCAAAGCAACTCCGCAGGATGCAGTTAATGCTGCTCAGGATTCGATTGGGAAGAAAATTCAGAGCGCGAAAGGCTCAAGCTAAAGACTTTATGTAAATCTTTGAAAAGGGGCTTCTGAAGCCCCTTTTCATTTAACTGTGGAGAGTGCAATGGTTGACTATTCGGACATAAACCTATGGGAAAGAATTAGAAGGAACAAACTTGCTTACCGGTATATATTGCCGGCCGCTATTGTAATGGCAATTGTTACCGCTTATCCTATATTTTACGAAGTGTGGATGGCATTTACAAATTTCACGATAGTAAATTTAAAAAATCCTCACCCTGCTTTTGTAGGATTAAGAAATTTTATCGAAATCTTTAAAAATAATGTCCCACTTGAAAACTTTAATTTTTGGAGGACGCTGGGATTTAATCTTATCTGGACATTTGTAAACGTCTTTTTTCACGTTACAATAGGTTTGAGTTTAGCTGTTGCACTGAATACTCCTCGCCTTGCGATGAAGAGAGTATACAGGTCTCTTCTTATTATCCCTTGGGCAGTACCTGCGTATATCAGTGCGTTGATTTGGAGAAATATGTTTGACACGCAGTTTGGCGCAGTGAACTTGTTGCTTGCAAAGCTTGGGATGCCGCATAATATTGCATGGTTAACAAATCCAAATGCTCCTATAAAATTGTTTTCCATCCTTCCCTATGCGTTTTATGCAGGCCTTATTACAAATGTGTGGCTTGGGTTCCCGTTTATGATGGTTGTGGCGCTCGGTGCGCTGCAGAGTGTGCCAAAAGAATTGTATGAAGCAGCAAAGATAGACGGGGCAACTGAGAGGCAGCAATTTTTTACCATTACACTACCTCTTATACGTTTTGCAATGACCCCTGCTATTATGCTCGGGCTGATATGGACATTCAACCAGTTTAACGTAATTTACCTTGTCAGCGGAGGTGGGCCTCTGGGTGAGACGGAAATACTCGTTACGCAGGCATATAAGCTTATTAACCCTGCTGGTTTATTTGGTGTCGCAAGTGCATTTGGGCTTATTGTATTCTTTATCTTGCTGTTTATCACTCTTGCAACAAATAAGCTATCTAAAGCAACGGAGTCTGCAGTATGAAAGAAGAAACCAAGGTCAAGGTCAAACATGTATTTTTGCATATATATATCGTTTTTTGGATTGCTGTTGCAATTTTTCCATTGCTCTGGGTTATTTCAATGGCGCTTGACCCGAGAAACATATCCAAACCTACTACTCTTACGCTGATTCCGCCCGGTGCATCACTTGCCGCTTTTGGTCGAGTGTTAGCAAGACCTTACGAAGGGGCTAGCATATCTTTCGCACGACTTCTCTGGAATAGCGTGCTTGTTGCAGGTGGAACTTCTCTCCTCTCTGTGTTAATCGGCTCTACTGCAGCTTATGCGTTCTCCAGGTTTAAATTTCCCGGAAGGCAAGCAGGGATGTTAAGCTTCCTGATGATATTTATGCTCCCTGCAAGTGCTACACTTGCTCCGCTTTTTGTTATACTTACATTTATCCATATACGAAATAGTCTTTGGGGCCTTGTATTTGCTTATACCTCTTCTACGTTACCTTTTGCAATATGGAACTTAAAGGGTTATTTTGACACTGTGCCTAAGGATTTGGAAGAAGCAGCACTTGTAGACGGTTGTGATAGGAACTCTGCATTTTTCAGAGTTATTCTGCCCCTTTCCACTCCTGCAATTGCGGTTACTGTTCTGTTTGCATTTATGAATGGCTGGACCGAATGGATGCTTGCATGGACGTTTCTTACAAAGCCCAAGAGTTTCACGCTCGCTATGACTCTTTACAATATGGTGGGGCAGTGGAATACCCCATGGTCTAATTTTGCTGCATTCTCCATTCTTGTTTCATTGCCAATAATTATTATTTGGTTCTTGCTTCAAAAATATATTGTTTCCGGCCTTACCCTCGGTGCAGTTAAAGGATAGAATTTTTCATTGGACAACCGGACAAAAGGACGGAATTGGCACCGCTCTTTCTGATGCTTCACATGTCTATTTTACCATAGGAAAAGGAAGGCCTACGGAAATATACTTCCCGTCTCCTGACAAAATTGTCATTCATTCTATTACTCTATTTTTAGAAGGTAAAATATCTGAAACGGATTTTAATTATTCCGTAGAAATTCCGGATGATTTTGCTCCTTTTTACAAAATTTTTTCAAAGAACGTAGAAAAAGAAATTCTTACAAATCCTGATGCAGATGAACTGCTTATAACGTATAAAAGCGCTTCTTATAAAAACACTTTGAAAATAGCGTTTCCTGAGAAAATAGAAACCAGCCTGATAAAGGGGAATACTCTTTTTGTAAAAACTAAAAATACTACTCTATTCATAAATCTAAACATTTCTTTTTCTGCCGAGCAATATGAAAAGTTTACGCTTTTGCATATAAATTCTAATAAATTCTTGTTACGAATTTCGTTTGGAAAAAGCAAGGAAAGTGCGGAAAAAGCTCTCTTCAAAAATAGAGACACTTTTGAAAAGATAAAAAACGAATTTGTTGCTGACTGGAGAAAGTATGCCGAAAAATTGCATTTGGAAGGCAAAGGAATGCTTTACAAAAGAGGCATCGTTGCAATGAAGTGTATGGAGGACAAAGAATATAAAGGCGCAACCGTTGCATCACTTGCAATTCCTTGGGGAAGTAAAGCTGCACTTTCCGAGAAAAACGGGTACCATCTTGTTTGGGCAAGAGATTTGTTTTTCGTATCTATTGCAATGTATCTTGCTGGGGATAGAGAGTTCGCAAATTCGGCGCTGAACTATATGATTGAAAAACTGATGCGTCCGAACGGAAGCTTTAAGCAAAACGCAACGATAAATGGCAATGAGCGTTGGAGTGCTACTCAGATGGATCAAATAGCATTTCCTATAATTCTTGCGCATTTTTTAAAGAGAAGCGATTTGGTATACGGGCTTAAAAAAAGCGCTAATTATATTGCGAATAATGGGCCGTGGACTGAACAAGAACGTTGGGAGGAAATTGCAGGGTTCTCGCCGTATGCAATGAGTCTTCAATCAAAAGCCCTTAACCTGTATGCAGATATGAGGGAAAGCGTGGGGCTTGAAGCAGGAATATACAGAAACAAAGCTAATGAATTCGCTCAAAATATCCCCCCGTTTTGCTATATAAAGCGCGGTATCTTTCCTCCACATGAATATTTTGCCCGTATATCAAAGGGAAGTCCGGGTAAAGACAAAATGTATCTGAAAGGAAAGTATTTTACTCCTGGAGAGATGATATCGTCAGACTTTCTTTACCTTGTTTTTACAGGTCTATATCCGCCTAACGGCCCTCTAATCAGAAACAGCATTGATGCAACTGATAATATTCTGCGTGTGGAAACCCCAAAAGGTCCTTCCTTTTACAGATACAACGGAGATATTTATGGCTTTGACGGAAGCAAACCTAAAGGTAGGTTATGGCTTATTCTTACTGCTGAAAGAGGAATTTTTGAACTAATGAGACAGGGCAATGCAAAAAAATATCTTGAGGCGCTTGAACGTTTTTCAACACCTACATATCTTTTGCCTGAGCAGGTATTTGAAGATGGTACACCCACAGAATCTGCTATGCCTCTTGCCTGGAGCCATGCTGCATACATTATTCTATATTCTCTATTTTATGATAAGAATTTGAGAAACGGATTTAACCCTTCATTTTTATAAAGAATTTCAGTCTATAACCTGATTATTACGGAATTGAGGTAAATATTCTTTATTTTTGGATGCAACGCGAGAATTTTCATGCAGGTTATCTACAAAAGAGTTTTTGTTTATCGGACCAAAAAGTTATAGGATAAAAATCAAGATTTACTATTTGTCACCAAAAAGTTTTTTATTTGCAATAAGCCGATTGAAGAGGAGGGGCATAATGCCCCTCCTCTTGTTATTTATTTCGGATAAATAATTGTGATACTTCTTGTTCCCTGGTCCCAATTGACAGATGCGCCGAATGCTTCTGCAACAAACCTAAGCGGGACCATTGTATGGCCTTTTATAATTTTAGGTGATGAATCGAGCTTTACCTTTTTGTTATTCACTGAAGCGTATGGAACACCTACTTGAAGAACAATTTCTTTGTCGCCCAATGTAATAAACACAAGTTTAAATACAGGATTCCATTCTACCTTTGCGCCGAATGCTTCTGCAATAAATCGAAGCGGAACGAGCGTTCTGTTGTTTACAATTACCGGCGGCGAATCAAGCTTTACGCTTGCATCGTTTACAATGGCATTGCCGTTTCCCACTTGAAGGACAATTTTTGTTTTTGGAATAAATTTAACGGGGATTGAAACCTTTGTTGTATTGCCCGCAAGGTCTGTTGCAATAACGTTAATGCTGTTTATTCCTGCTTTTGTGAGTGTTAATATATAAGAAAAAGTATAGTTTTCTCCGTTTACGGTAACTTTATGTCCGTTTACGGTAACGGTTGCATCTTTTTCTGTTTGCCCTCTTACTGTAACATTGGGAGCGTGTAATTCCTGAAATGCAAACGGTGCGGTAACCTTTAGGTTTGGCGGGGTCGTGTCAGGGGATACTTTCAGCTTTTCAGCCGTTTTATTTCCTGCGGTATCTTCCGCAATAATCTTAAATGTTGTTTCTCCGTTAATGGTTGTATCGAAGGTAAAATTACCATTTGCGTCAACCGGAACGCCTTGCCCGTTAATTGTAAGTACTGCCCCTGCTTCTGTTTTTCCAATAATTTTGCATTTCTTGGTGTTAAGAACTGCACCATTTTGAGGAGATGTAATTGTTATAGCAGGAGCTTTTGTGTCTACAAGAAATTGCCTTGATTGAGGTTTTTCTTTATTGTTCTGGTGGTCAACTGCGTAAAAGTAAAGTGTGTGCCGGCCATCGGGTATTGTAAATTGATGGCTGTAAACAACAGGATTTCCGGAATCAATGTAATAGTAAATTGTTGGGTTTGCATCAATTGGCGATGTTGCGGTAAATGTAATTACTGGTGCAGTAACGTAGTATCCGTTTTTTCCATTGGGCTCTGCGGGATTTACTGCAATGGTAGTTTTCGGCAGGGCAACAATCTTGAAAGTGCTTGTATCTATGGGCGTGGTTTCCTTTGAAGTATAAACAGAAAGTTTGTAATCGCCTATTGCCTGCGGATTTTTTATTCCTGAGCTTTTATCGATAACCAAAGTCACGGTGCTGTTTGCAGGTATGCTGATGGGAGTTGTAATATCAATGCGATTAATGTGTCTGGATATATGATAAGCGGTAACATTATTTACTTTTATACTGCTTGTTGGTATGGATGTGGGCAGTTTAAATCCGGTAGGGAAGTTTATATAAATTTTGCCGGAATTTTGTGAAAGGCTACCGGCACTCCCGGTTGTAAATGTAATGGTGAAAGTAGGTGTATCGTTTACTGCATAGCTGCTTAAAGTAGCGGAGGGATTTACTATTGTGGATTTTTCTATATGAACCGCATAAGTTTCTGATACAACGTCGCTAGACGAATAAACCGTAAATGTGTATGTTCCGTATGAGGACGGATTTTTAATGTTTGCATTCTTTGAAATCACAACCGTTACATTGGAGTTATTATTTATATTTACTGGGGTTGTTATTGTTATTTTGTTTTGCGAAAGGCTCACATCGCTGCATGCCGTACCGTTTACGCTCACATAGGTTGCGTTAATATAGTTCGGAACATCGAACCCGGAAGGAAATTCTATGTATATTTTGTCTGTATTTTTAGAAAGTGCGCCGTTCTGTGAGGTTTCAAAGGAAATGGTGCACTCTGTAGATGCCCCTTGAACTGCCGGGTTAAGCTCAACGGAAAGGTTTGAGATTGATGTTCCAATGATTGTATACGTATTGGAAACCGCCGGTACTGTGTCTTTGTTTGTAGAGAGGCTTAACGTGTAATTTCCCGGTGATGTGGGGTTTTTGATGCCAAATTGGTCCGGAATTGTAATACTACACGATGAGTTATTCCCCAGAGAAAAACCGCTTGGTATGTAAATTGTGAGCATACTTCCACTGATCGTTTTATAAGTACAATTATAGCCGTTCAGGGTGATGTACGAAGCGCTTGTATTCGAAGGGATGTAAGTGTCCTCGGGGAATTCTATTTTTATGTAGTCGTTTTGTGAAAGTGCACCGCTCGGGCCTGTGGTAAACCAGATAGAGTATGTAGCATTACTCCCTGCTGTATTTGGGCTTAGAGAAGCAGTAAGGTTTGTGATGTTGCTTCCTATTATGGAATATGTGTTAGATTCGGCGTAAACGGGCTCTTTACTTGTTGAAAGCTGAATTGTGTAAGTACCCGCATTTAACGGATTTTTGATACCGAAAGAATTGTCAATTATCATAGTGTAGGTGTAATTTGCATTCATTGTTAGCGGTGGCCGTATGTCTAATCTTAAGCTGTTTGCCTTGCTTACCGTAGAGCAGTGATATCCGTTAATTGTAATGTAAGATGGAGTTATGCTTGTAGGCAGAGTTGTGCCTGACGGGAATTCTACATAAATATGATCGCTTGTATAGAGCAGCGTATTGTTTGGGATAAAAGAAATTGTATAGGTTGCATAACTTCCTGCTCCATTAGGGGAAACACTTACAGTGAGGTTTCTTACCGCAGTCTGAATATACAGGTTATGAGCAACCCCCCCTGTTTCCTGAGAAGTAGAAATCGTTACTAGATAATTTTGTCCCCCGATAGATGGATTTCGGATCCCTGCGGAATTGTATATGTAGAGTGTAACTGTTCCTGCAGGTAAGTTTTGAGAGGGATAGATATCTAAAGTTAAGCTATTTACAACTACGTTATTGGGAATATGTCCGTTTACAAGAATAGTATTTTTATTTATTGTTCCTGGTACTGTAAATCCGGATGGAAATGTAATCCTTATGTAGCCGGTAGTTGCTGTTAAAGGTTGCTGAGTATTCATCTGCACCGTATATGTGGCATTGGCTCCCGGCGTGTTCGGATTTGCCGTGATGTTGCTTACTGTAAGCGCATAAACACTGTTTGTGCCTGCGAAAAGAGAGGCACAAACCAACACAACAAGCAATGATATAAAAATTTTTTTCATTACCTTCACCTCCTTCCTAAATTTTAATTATTATACATAAATTTTTATACTATATTATACCACTGACTCATTTAAAATCGTATTTTATTAAAATTTTTCATTCTGAAACAATCGTAAATTTATACACAATCAAGATTGATTGTGCAGCATTATTACGTTTGAAATCTCGATCTCTTAATAAATGCCACTCGGAGGCTCGTTCATTTCCCATCCTTGAGCTTTTTACTCTCATATTGCACCATCTCCTTTCGCTTTTTTACAAAATTGCCACAGTTTAAATGGCAGAGGAAAAAATCTCCTTCTATATATTAGATGCTCGAGAGGCAAAAAAGTTCCATCATTTTGAAAGAATTTTTGAAAAACTTTTTGGAATTTTAAAAAGCTTGAATTTATTTCTTTAGTAGTATGCGGAGAAACACCAATTTTTATAGATGTTTCTCTGTGTATGCTGCCTATCTGCTTAACTGAGTTACGGACAAACCTTTTTCCTGATTAAGCGAATTGCTCCCTTTTCTGTTATGAGAAACTCCTCGGGTTTACACCTCAAGTTGTAGTTTGAACTCATCGCATATCCGTATGCGCCTGCGTCCATCACTGCCAATAAATTGCTCTGTTCGGGCAGAACTATTTTGCGCTCTTTTGCGATAAAGTCTGCAGATTCGCAAATTGGCCCGACAATATCTGCTATGATTTCTCTTCCTGCACTCCTATCCAAATTTACCACCCTGTGATATGCATCGTATAGTGCCGGGCGGATAAAGTCGTTCATTCCGCAATCCGTTATGATAAAATTCTTCTCATATAGCTTTCTGTAAAGCACTGTGGCAAGCAGTGCGCCGGAGCGCGCAACAACAGCCCTACCTGGCTCAAACTTCAGCGCAAAGTGTTTGTTAGAAAGCGTTTCTTTTATACTTGAAACAAGCGCTGCAAGCTGCTAATCTTTTTGATTTTCTTTATATCCAATGCCGTATCCGCCGCCAAGGTCAATTTCTTCAATATTTTTTGTGCTTTCCGCAAGCTCAGTTGCTATTTTTAATGCCTCAATAAACGGTGCGCTTTCGAAGATTTGCGAACCCAGATGCATATGCACTCTTATCGGATAAAGCCCTAAATTTCTTGCAAGCTCAAATACCCGCCCGGAGTAATTTATCGGTATGCCAAACTTGTTTACCTTACTCCCCGTAGTGATGTATTTGTGCGTGTGAACGTTGATGTTAGGGTTAATTCTGATGCCGATTTTTATGCCTTTTCTTATTTCTGCAATTTGCTGGATTTCCTCTTCTGACTCTGCGTTGATTTCTATACTGTTTTCAATTGCAAACTTTATTTCCTTTTTTGTCTTTCCCACGCCGGAAAACATAATTTTTTTGAAGCCTATCTTCTTTGCCGCGATAATTTCATTTATGGATACCGCATCCGCCTCAAACGGAAGTTCTTTAATAATTTTCAGAAGGAACGGGTTTGCATTTGCCTTTAATGCATAGAACGGCGTGCCAATTTGAGAGAAAGCATTATATACGGTTTTTGCACTCTCCCTTAAAATCTTTTCGGAATATACGTAAACAGGCGTTCTGTTTCTAAAATAATCTTTTGTTTCTTGCAGTTCTTTAAACATCTCTGCATTTTTCAGTTCGTCCATTTTCTTCGCCCTTCTATCAGTTTAACATATAATTCCTTTTAAGTTTAACTTTTCAATGCCAAGCCCTGTGCCGCCGTAAGAGTGCAGTTTTCCATTTTTCAAGTAAACTCCACCCTCTGCCGGAAGTTTTGAGAATGTGAGAAAGCCGTCCAAATCTGCAAATGCAAAGTTTGAAGAGGCATTAAATGTGGTAAAAGACGCTGAAAGCAAAATATTTGAGCCCAACATACACCCCAACATATTTTTGATGTGTGCGCTTTCCGATATGTGGGCAATTTTCAGTGCGTTATCTATTCCCCCTGCTTTTGTTAGTTTAATGTTTATATAGTTTACTGCATCAGAGGTGGCCACGTTGAATGCATCAAACGGGCTTTTTACCGATTCATCCGCCATAATAGGCACGGGAGAGTTTTCTTTCACCTTTTTCAGTGAGAGAATATCATCTGCTTTTACGGGCTGCTCTATAAATGAAACCTCGAAAGGAGTGAGACTATTTGCAAACTCTATTGCTTCATTTGCCGTGTATCCTTGATTTGCATCCGTGTAAATGTGCACGGTTTTGTCCAATTTTCTGATTGCACGTACCCTCGCTATGTCCGTTTTTACGGATAGACCAACCTTTATCTTTAATGCCCTAAATCCTTTGTTTAACAATTTTTCAGCTGACTTTACACTTTCGGAAGCAATGCCGATACTGATAGTTGCGGATGTTTCTATGGGGCTGCAGTTTCCGCCGAGAATTTTACATGCAGGAACGTTGAGAAACTTGCCTAAAATATCCGTTAATGCACTATTCATTGCAGTGATTATTGCAAAAGGTGAGTGCATAGCAAGAAGTTTCTCAGTAACTAAATTTCTGTTTAGTGCGTCCATTCCGTAGAGTGAGGAGAGGTATTTTTGTGCAAATTCATAGGTTTGCTCAATTGTTTCGTTCATCACATATTTGCTTGGTACAGCTTCGCCAAAACCAGTTATTCCGTTTTTTGTTTTTACTTCAATTATAACGCTCTGGTGGAACGGCCTGCTGTTTTGAGAAATTTTGAATACTTCCGTCAGGGGGATTTTTATGCAGTATGCATTTATTTTTTCTATTGCAATTTTTTCAGAAATGTCAATTTTTTCGCCCATCAAAAACCACCCTCCCCTTTATAATTGTCATAACGACTTTGAGATTTCCGTCAAGTACGGTAAAATTTGCAAAGTTTCCTGCTTTTATTCTACCAAGCATATTTGTGTTTATGCTTTTTGCCGGGGTTTCTGTTGCTGCACGGACCGCTTCGCTTAAAGTAAATCCCCCGTATTTAACGAGGTTTCTGACGCCTCTGTCCATCGTGAGGATTGAGCCTGCAAGGGCCCCGCCTTTTAATCTTGCGGATGTTTTATCGGTAAATATCTCATAATCTCCCAATTTGTATTTTCCTTCAGACATACCGCCTGCCTCTGTGCAGTCTGTAATTAAAACGAGGCGTTCTTTAAATAAATGCATAATCTTCAGAACTTCCTTTGATGTGTGCACTCCATCCGGTATGAATTGCAGATAAAACGGATAAATAAACCCTGCGCCTATGAGCCCCGTATTCCTGTGGTGAAAATGAGGCATTACATTGAAGAAATGAGTAATGGATGTTGCGCCGTTTAAAAATGCCTTTTCTGCCGTTTCAAAATCTGTTTTTGTGTGCCCCAGGGAAACGGTAATCCCAAGACCGGACAAGAATTTTATGAGTTCCGGTGCATTTTTTAATTCAGGGGCAACCGTAAACATCTTTATGTTTCCTGCATCAAGGAGTTTTTTTGCTGTATCTACGGAAGGCGTGATAAAGTATTCAGGGTTCATTGCCCCGCTCATTTCAGGATTTATAAATGCGCCTTCCATATGAAAGCCTAAAGGGATTGCACCTGGTGCTTTGCAAAGTTTTGGCTTAAGTTCTCTTATTATGCCTCTAAGTTTTTTAAATGGCACCGAAACGAACGTAGGAAGGAATGCCGTAACACCTGTTTCCGTAAGTGCCTTTGAGATTTCAAACAGTGCATTTTCAGTTCCTTCGGAAATGTCATATCCGAAAAATCCGTGTACGTGCACATCTATGAATCCTGCCGAAATAATATAATCTGTTAAATCGAGTGCACCATTGCACTGTCCTGAGAGGATACTCTTAATAATCCCGTTTTCGTCTTCTATGCAAAGATCCTCGTCAATTTCTTCAGGCATTAAAAAGCGTTTCCCTTTTATTTTCATATTATGCTCCTTTTATTTTAACGTGAGTTCCTTTGCCGGTGTTTTGTTTACTTATAAATCAACTGGGTTTTAGAGGTACATAATCCATTATTTTTCTCCGATTCAAATCCTGCGGTTAATCTTCGCCGGAGATTGTGTCTTTCACTCCGTAGTAGCTCACAACGACTTTTCCGTAGCGTTTTTCTTTGAACTTCATAAGGGGTTTTAGTCCGCCGACTTCCGGCGGCAGAGTTTCTGAAACGGAATGCTCTGCTATAATCCAGCTCTCGCTGTGTATAAACGGTGAATTTGCAATCAGCTGGACTGTTTTTCCTGCAAGAAACGAGGGAAACGGCGGGTCCATAAATATAAAATCAAAAGGTGCTTCTATCCTACGGGTGAGGTTTGCAGGATTTTTCATAAGTAGCGGCACGTCTTTTTTAATGACAACCACGTCTTTTTTTAGGCCGAATCTTATAATATTTTTCTTTAAAACTCTGAGAGAGTCGGGATGTTTTTCTACGAATGCGGCAAATTTTGCTCCTTCGCTGATCGCTTCTATTCCCATTGCTCCTGACCCTGCATACAGGTCAAGGAATGTCCTTCCCTCAAGATACGTGCGTATTGTATCGAAAATTGCTTCACGCACTTTGTCACTGGTTGGCCTGAGCTCTACATTTTCAGGCGGTGGAACAATTTCTTTGCCCCGGAACTTTCCTGTTATTATTCTCATTTTATGCTACCTCTATCATTGAAATTTTATCTCCGAATTGCTTTTTCATAATTTTTACCAGTTCTTCCTTTTTTTCTTTATCCCATTTCGTTTTTCCATTAACGAAATTTAATGCTTCTGCCCTTGCAATCTCTAAAATCTTCAAATCTTTTTCCTGAAGGAGCGATGTAATTCTAAATTCAGGTAGGCCGTGCTGTTTCAGCCCGAATAACTCTCCCGGGCCGCGCATCTTTAAATCTGCCTCGGAAACTTCAAATCCGTTGCTTGTTTTCTCAAGCACGCGAAGGCGGTTTAAAGCATCTTCTTTTGTACTTCTTGTCAGTAAGAAGCAGTATGACTGTAAATCGCCTCTCCCAACGCGCCCCCTGAGTTGGTGAAGTGTTGCAAGGCCAAAGTGGTCCGCATCTTCTATAATCATAACGGTTGCATCGGGAACATCCATACCTACCTCTACGACTGTTGTGGATACAAGCGCATCAATTTCTCCGCTTTTAAACTTGTTCATTATGCTTTTCTTCTCGTCAGAAGAAAGCCCTCCGTACATAAGCCCGAGCTTGTAATTTTGAAGATGTGTTTTTTTAAGTTCTTTTATTTTCTCCTGAACAGATTGAAGCTCTGTTTTTTCGCTTTCTTCCACAAGTGGGCAAACGATATACCCTTTATGCCCCTTCTTAAGTTCTGAAATAAGGGTGGAATACGGCTCATCGAAGTTGCCTGCATATACTTTTGTAATAACAGGTTTTCTGCCCTTTGGCATCTCTCTTATCTGGGAAATGTCCAGATCTCCGTACAGTGTGAGGGCGAGCGTCCGTGGAATTGGCGTTGCACTCATTACAAGCGTGTGGGGGAATGTGGATTTTTCTCTTAGAACACTTCTCTGCATAACTCCGAAACGGTGCTGCTCGTCTATAATGTTTAGGGCAAGATTTTTAAATGCTATGTCCGATTGGATAATCGCATGTGTTCCTATTAAAACATTTATTTCTCCAGATGAGATTTTTTCCAGAATTTCTTTCCGCTCTTTCTTCTTTGTGCCTGACGTGAGCAGTGCAACTGATATGCCCGCTCTTTCAAAAATTTCCTTTGCAGCTTTAAATGACTGGTTTGCAAGGATTTCCGTCGGAGCCATCATTGCCCCCTGGTATCCGTTCTTTACCGCAAGGAACAGTGCAAAAAGCGAAACAACTGTCTTTCCCGAGCCCACGTCTCCGTGCAGTAAGCGGTTCATCGGTTTGCCGGACGAAACATCCTTTATGATGTCGTTCATTGCTTTTCTCTGTCCGTTTGTAGGAATAAATGGAAGGAGCTTTTCAAATTCTGATATATATTTTTCATCTATTAAAAATTTTATTCCTTTTTTACTTTTTATCTCTTTTTTGCGCATTCCCAGGACAATTTGCAGCATAAACAGTTCATCGAAGATAAGCCTATCCTTTGCCTTTTCAAGCGAAGCGAAATTTGCAGGGAAGTGTATATTTTGTAATGCTTCCGATAAGGAGGCCATTCCGTATTTTCTCAGCACTTCTCCCTCGATAAAATCGGAAAGATACGGGGCATACATATTAAGCACGCTCTTTACTTTAGAGCGCACCGTTTTTTGTGATATTCCCTGCGTAAGCGGGTAAATAGGAATGATGCGCATTGTATGAATAAGTTCTTTTCCTTTATACATAATTTCGTATTCCGGAGAAGGCATTTCCCACCTGCCGTATGCATACTGCACTCTCCCTGAAAAAACTACTGTTTCTCCTTCTTTGAATATATCTTTTAAGTATGGCTGATTGAACCAAACAGCTTTTAAGTAGCCTGTCCTATCGGTAATCGTTACGATTGTAAGCTTTATTCTTGCCCTCTTTTCTTCCACGCGGATGATTCTGCCCTTTACGACGGCCTGTTCGTTGGCGTTAAGTTCCGAAATTTTTACTGCATTGCTTAAATCAAGGTAGTCTCTGGGAAAGTAGTATAATAAGTCTGCTGCTTCGATGATTCTTAGTTTTTTAAGAACACCGGCAAGTTTCGGCCCTACTCCTTTTACATACTGCACAGGGACAAACGTTTCTGAAAGAGGAATAAATTTTTCCGAGCTAACAGGCTTTCCTTTTAGTATGTCAAGAACTTTTGTTACGACTTTTTTTCGTTCTTCTTTTGTCAGTGCCGAATAACTTGAAAGAAGGTGCCCGGCTATTTCTTTATCTTTTTTACTTAAAGGCACCTTCTCTATGTTATTTTTAATAAATTTTTCAATCCCGCCTACTACCGCTTTGTTTTCAAAGCCTTTCTTTATTTCCAATTGAAGTACATTTTTCAGTAGAGTGGCGGTATCCATTTACACGTGGATTTCTTTTAAGAAGCTTGTGCCGTTGAGGTGCTTTAAGCCAAATATCTCGGAGATTGTGTCTCCCATATCTGAGAAAGAGCCCCTTAATCCTAAGTTGTAATTTTGCTTGAAATGTTTTCCGTATGCAATTATGGGCACAAATTCCCTTGTATGGTCCGTATGTGCCTTAAAAGTTGGGTCGCACCCGTGGTCGGCAGTGATAAAGAGTACGTCTGTTTCTCTCATATTTCCTAAGATATCAGGCAGTGCATCATCAAAATCTTGCAATCCGTTTCCGTAAGCAGTAAAGTTTCTTCTGTGCCCCCAATGTGAGTCAAATTCCACAAGGTTTGTAAAAAGCAGGCCTTCGAAATCTTCTTTAATTAAATCCATAGTTTTTATGACCCCGTCAATGTTATTGTCAGTATGGATACTATTTGTTAGTCCTACGCCGGCAAAGAGGTCATGAATTTTGCCAACTCCTACAACTTCCCTTCCACTTTCTTTCATTGTGTCCATCACTGTTTTGCCAACAGGTTTCAGGGAGTAATCCCTGCGCTCGGAAGTCCTCACAAGCCCGTGCTCCAAATCGCCTATGAACGGGCGCGCAATAACTCTTGCCACTGCGTTCTCTCCGACAAATATTTCATTTCTT
>JALTHX010000196.1:0-7735 GCA_027076005.1 Caldisericaceae bacterium | reverse complement strand
GCAATAGGGAAGGAAAACCTTTTACAAACCCTACCGCAGGGCTTGCGGGAAGTTACGCCTGTCGAGTATGCAATGCATACGCTGAAGCAGGAACCAGCGGGAAGCCGTGAGGCATTACCGCTCCCTGAGGCTGTATAGCCAATGGGAATCCTCTTCGTTTGCGGAGAGGGGGAGGTCAACATAACAATCATTAAAAAATAACATTCAAAATAAAACTTTGCGCCGCATAGTAGTTTTTTGTTTAATAGATGGATTCTTCCCGCCAACTGGATTTTACAGTCTGTGAGGGAAATGAATTCTATGAGCTGCACTGTTTGGCCGAGCTGGGCACCTTCGCTGCAACTCTTTTACTGCAAGCTACCTGGTTTTTGTAGTCTTGCGTCTATGTCTATCTTGTCGAAGCGTTTTGCACATATGCTTTACCTATTTGTGCAATGGAGGAGTATAACACCCGCACGCAAGTTTGTACTGTTCAGGATGGCTTGCAGGACAAGAGGGAGGCAGAGGGTCGCCAGGTGGGGTAATAAATGAATCTGGACCCGCGCCCTCCCTGGTTACCGCCCTCAGAGGCGGTGCGGTTGTAGGTGTTCAGCCCGCCCTAAAAGGAAAACAATCGCACAGGTTCAAAGTAAAATTAAAGGGAAGGCTTTGTTTTCTTTTACGTCTAGTCACGAGAACTAACAATTACATATAAATCTCGTAGTTGCTTACACTATAGTGTGAGTAAATTTGGATACTTAATTATTCTTAATTTTTTCTTCTATTAGGTTTATGTAGGTATCTACTCTTATACAAAGCTCACGATAATCTGCATTATTACATGCCTTCTTTTTAAATGACTTAAAATAAGCTAAGGCTTTTTCTAGATCATTCTTCTTGCAATAATATAAGTACCCAAGAATAAATAATAATTGATATTTATTAGGCTCAGCTTCAATTAAATTCTTGTCAAATTCAATACATTGGTCTACTGTTGGAGTTTCGTATGAAAACGTAATTTTTGCTAGTTTTTTGTAATCCTCTATACCTTTTTTGTAGTTATCCGTATACATATAAAGGAACGCTCGATCATACAACCATGTATAATCTCTACCCGAAACTTTACTTGCCTTTTTCAAATATTCCAACGATTTTTCAATATCTTTTTCTATCTTAAAGGCATAAAGAGAAATAAAAATTAATAGGTCATAATTTCTATTATCTATTGACTCGGCCTTAGAAAGTAATTTTTTAGCCATAT
Source organism: Caldisericaceae bacterium (assembly GCA_027076005.1). Lineage (GTDB taxonomy): Bacteria > Caldisericota > Caldisericia > Caldisericales > Caldisericaceae > S016-85. The sequence continues at coordinate 6,495 of JALTHX010000196.1, read as the reverse complement.
CAAAATCTTTCTTCTTATAGTAATAGAATCTTGCCTGTTGCAGTAATTCAAGAAGTAAAAACCCTTTTAAATTTTCTGATATATGTTGCAAAGGGAGTGGCATTGGATGAAATCTATTCAATTCATTTTGCAGATTATTGTGTAATATGGAAGCGGTATTTAAGTCACCTGATAGGATGGCAGCAACTCCTATTATATATAACGTAGCAATGTAAATGAGATTACTTGCTATTTCGAAGCCTTCAAATTCTTTTCTTTCTGGAATAGAAATTTCTTTTGGAAATACAAAATTTAATTCGCCTTTCATTATTCTTGCAGCTTTTATATTGAGAGGCTTATGCAACACTAAAGCTTCTAAATTAAGGTAGTATTTATTTCCTTTGTCCTTTCGCTCTTTTATTTTACCCCATATATAAAAATGGCACCTTAATTTTTTGTGTAGTTTGACAAAGTTTTTATGCTCTTTGCTCTTTTCGAACTTCTTTTTTATGTCGTCATTTTCGGAGCTACTGAGACCCTGGGAAATTTCGTTTTTCTTAACCCTTTCGTTTTCAAGTATATCTGCCACTCTTTTTGCTTTAAAACCCTGTAACGTTATAACATTTACAGTATTATACAAATTGTGCTGCTTCAGATATTTGTTAATTCCTTCTACAAGGTCGTTTTTAATTCTTACCTTTTGTTTATCATTCTCTGTATTTATTGATATCAGCAATCCAATTTTACCCTTGGGGTTTTGTGGAAAATGGTTACGTCTATAACTCCAAATTATCGTCCAAATCAACATAACTACTATATATATTGTCCACCTAATCCAAAAATCAGGAACGCCCTTTTCTATTAAGTTATCTGTGGGCACAATAATGAAAATTAGTATTAGCACTATTCCTGCACCTAACCCTTGGATAGTGTAGGATTCTTTTTCAAGCATTTTTATGAGTTTTTCTTTCATTTTCTTAGGAGTGGTTTAATTTCAAAAAATTAATTACTTCTTCATCCTCAAAACCAAGTGCTTTCAATAAAATTATTTTTATTAGCAAGTGCAATTTTTCCTTAACAACTATTAATTTGTCATTGTTTACTTCTCTACCGTGTGACAAGTCATTTCTAAATAGTGCAATTTTATATGCTAAAGCTTTCTGTCCTTTTCTATCCTTTACAGCTAAGCTCATTAGTTTTTTGTATTGGGGGCTCTTCATCACTTGCATAAGTTTTTTCCTTAGAGAAATTTCGTTACCATATTCCAATTTATTATTGATATTCTCTCGAAGCTCTTGGATTTTGTTCTCTTTTATGCCCTCTGACTTAAGCTCAGGAGCTATATCCCTATTGAATGTTTTTATGAATTTCTCGTTTACATTTGTCTCGTAAATCTCTTTGGGCAATATCAGTTGTTCTTCTTCCGGGTAACTTGCTGTGTAGAATGCCTCAAATGCTTGTATTAAATTTAAGAAATTATGTCTAATATATGTACTTGGGGCATATAAAGTGTCTAGATATAAGTTATATGTTTCTTTTAAAGGGCTTTTTATAGTTTCAAACCACCTATTTATTACATCTTTTATTTTGGGGTGTATGTCTTTTAAAGAGAACAGCATCTCATCGGAAGATAGTTGCTTATTTTCTTTATTGCTTTCCAGCATGTTAGAGGTAAATATTTTGATGTCAGAATAGTACGACTTGTTAAACTTTTTTAAGACAATTTTTTTCTTCTCTGTAGTACCTTTAATTTGAAAGGGATATATTGGAAAGTTCATACCAAAAGTTAAAAAATTCATAATATAATTAATAATTGAAAGGTCTTTTTCAAATAGCCCCTCTTTTGATAAATGTTCAATCTTCACAAATACTTTCTGGCTAATTTTAATTTCATTTGGCGAGTATGACTCAGGTGGTTGAAAATCAATTGAAATGGAGGTTCTTTTGTCCTGATACATTTTTACTGCTTTGGGTTTCTTGTACTCAACTATTATATTATTCGTATTCTTTGGGTATTTTCTTGAAATCTCAAAAATATTAGTCCACTCATCCATGTGCTGATAAGAAATTTCTAATTTCTTAAAGCCTATATCCTTGCGCTTAGCAAAATGAGCTCCTACAAAAACAGCGAATGGATAATACACAGGAATATTAATAGAAGAATTGGGCTGTCCAGTTTTAACCACTATCCCCGTTTTAGATCCTTCGCATTCCAGCAATGTAATTTCTTTACCTTCTGAGCTACCGAGTATAATACCAGGATTATATAAGTTCCCTCCCAAGCTTTTAAAAAAATCATAGTTTTTCATCGATATCTTACTCTGGAGAAAACTTAAATGGTCTTTAATTGTAAGAATTCCTCGCATTTTTAAGTCAGGGTTGGCTGGGACCCACCATTCGCCGGTATACTCAGTCACTCAAACTGCTCTCTTCTATTATTTTTATTTCTTCAGGTGTAAGGGTGTAGAGTTTGTAAACGAGTTGGTCGATTTGGTACTCGAGCTCTTTTACTCTTTTATTGCCTTCTGTATCTGTGTTTGGATCGTAAGTTTCTTTTGATGTGACCACAAAGATTTGGTTGGCTTTATCTTCTATTGACTTTGCAAGTTCCTTGTTTTGAGGAGTAATTTTGGGGATAGGAAACTTTTCTAAAAATGCTTTTTTATACCTGTAGCCTTCACTGCCTAGTCCTCCTCCTGCATAAAATGTTTTAAAGAAATATGCGGAAGGGGTAGAGTTCAAAATGGCAATTAAATACTTTAAATTTTTTCCAGTCATTAAAAAAGTAGTAGCTTCACAGTAAAACTTTTTATTGTCATATGCGAAACTTGGTTCTCTAACTATTTCTTGCCACACGATTTTTTCTTTTTCGAATTCAGGGTAATATGCACATTGACGGAGTTCCCACCAATAATTACCTTTATCATACCTTTTTTCTGCCTTCGTCTTATAGCTTTCCAAGTAGTTCATAAGGGATGGGAAAGATGCATAAATAAATTCTTCTGGGCTTGTATCACCTCTATTTTTATCGGTCCATCCTGCCTCAATTTTAATCATCCACAGGCTCTCCCATTTATAATAGTATCTTCCTATGTCTCTTCCTCTCAAAATGGGTTTTATTATTTCTTTGGTTCTTTCCTTCTCTTCCCCTGTTTTGCAATTTGCGAGTATTTCGTCCCGCTTTTCTGTTGTAACAATGAATGCTTTATTAAAACCCGTTAATACTCCTCGGTAAATATTTAAATGCCAGTTTTCTAATGAAGTACCAATTTTTTCAATCTTTTCCTTTAATTTGTAGGTCTCTTTATTACCTATGAACCACGTCCCAATATTTAAATTTTTAATCTCAACACCTTCTTTGTTAAGTTGATATTTTAGATTGAGTTTTCCTTTATCATCTCTTTTAGCAGTTACTGCTTTTAAGCTGTTTTTGTTCTTACCTCTTTGCAATATTAATATGTTTGTGTCTACTGTTGCGCTTTCAAAAATACCTGGCCCAAGATCTATAAGTTCTAAAGGATTATATTCAAGGAAAAATTGCCTCAGTTTCTTGCCGTACGCAGTCCTCATCCACTTGTTTGATGTAATGTAGGCAAGAATACCTTTATCAGTTAAAAGGTTAACACCAAGCTCGTAGAACAAACAGTAAATGTCTCCCGATGTGTCATAGACATCATATTTTTTATCTTTATAGGCTTTTTGCAATGGGGTATTTCTAAATTTGCTTAATGATATATACGGCGGATTTCCTATCACTATATCAAAACCTATAAAGTTGCCGTTGTCATCTATTATTTGAGGAAAATCTATTGCCCATATGAGGTCTTTATAGTTCTCAGAAACACAGTCCCTTATAATATTGTTCCTCACTTGCTCAATTTTTTCTCTTGTCTTGCGTTTTTCTTCCTTATTAGAAGCATTTTGATATTTTGTGAGAAGTTTTTTGTAGTGAGAGATATCTTCTCCCTGACTAAACAAGCTTATGTTGACTCCCAATATCGGGGCAAGCAAACTGTTCCCTATTTTGATATTTATATCTATATTGGGGAGTGTTTCCATTCTTGTAAAGTTACTCTCTTCTGTATAGTACGCATTCTTTAAAAGCTCTATCCAAAGCCTTAAACGAGCAATTTCAACTGCTTTCGGGTTTATATCAACACCAAATAAATTGTTTTCTATTATTTTTTTCTTTGCGTTAAACAATATTTCTTGGAACTCTTGCTGAAGCTCTCCTTTTCCTTTGGGCTTTTTGTATATAAAAGGTTCTTCTGTATATTTGCAATCGAACAAGATATCGTAAGGAGTTTTCATAAGGTTGTACTCTCTATAAATGGTATGGTTCTCCGTTATGAAACCTAACTCCCACTTAATCTGCAGAAGGACGTTCAACGCAGAGACAAGGAAATGCCCTGAACCAACGGCAGGGTCAATAATTGTTAATGTATCTATTATGTTATTTATCTTTTCTCTGTAGCTATTCAATTGCCCTCTATTGAACACGCTGGCAAACTCACCGAAATCTTTGTAATTTGTTTTACACCCTGCATTGATCTTTGAGATTATTCTTTGCTTAATTGTTTTGCCTGCTATATAATCTGTAATTTCAGATGGAGTATAGTAGCTTCCGTCTTTGTATCCGTTAATCTTTTCAAATATCAACCCCAATACAGCTGGACTTATTAAATCTAACTCTTCAAGTGAGCTCTCTGCAGTTGTCCCAAAATTGTAAGAGTCCAAAAACTCGAATAGGTAATTAAGCAGATGCTCTTTACCCTCTCTTTTTTTATCCGGGCGTACTTTATCCCTTAAAACAGTTCCTTTGTAATAGTCAACATTCTTATTTGCTAGCGCATTTATGAGGGTAGTTTCTTTCTCTTTTTGGGTTTCCTCAAACAAAGAACTATTAAGATAAGGGATATAGTGAAAATCTTGCCCTTTCCTATCGTTTTCTTTTACTGCCAGTACTTGGAAAAACAAATTATTTAGAGATGCGAAATCTCCTATCTTTTCTATATTCATAAACTTCAAAGCTTCGTTATTTCTGTTGAATTCTACAAGCCTTGCTTCAAATAACTTTAAAAATAATATTCTATTAAACCAGATAATCAAAAGCTCTAATATGTCTTCATCGCTCCACTTATTAAAAGCCTTAAGCTGCTCATAAAAAGAGCCTTCAACTTTTGCAGGAACGATTTTGTTTCTTTCTTCTTTCAGTCCCATTATATAGAGAAGTTCATCGTAAAAGTTTTTATTTAAAGCAGTTCTTCTAATATGAATCGTAGGTTTGTTAAAGAAAATCTCGGGCGTTAAAAACAAATACAGAGCCTCGAAAGTATTTTCAGTAGAATTTGGTGATAATGAAATGTGATAGTAATTAAGAGTTTTTAAGACATCAGAATGGTCTGCAAAATACTCTTTGAGATAATCATATATTTCCTTCTTTGTATTCTTAAAAAGAGTGTTTCTACCGTCAAAATTAAACTGTTTTCTAAGCTCTTTGTTATGGGCAAAGTGAAGGGTAAACTGCCTTTCAGGAAATACAAACCATTCTAAGCCGTTAGTAACAATGAAGTATTTTACCTTTGTATACTCTTTTTGGTTATTTAAAATGTTTTGAACTACATCATTAAAATAATAAGTAAGTATTTCAAGGAAACCTTTTCTGTTTAAATCTTCAACAGCAGGCATTTCACTATAATTATTAATGGATTTTGTTTCTATAAATACCGCAGGGGTTTTGTTATCTTTGACTAGTAAATCTACATTCTTATTATCTAGATCGAAAGCAGAAGAATCGTAATTCCCACATATTTTAATAATATCTTTGATTTTACTTTTAACTTGTTCTTCACTGAATGATTGTCCGTTGTCACTTAGGTCTTTAACAAATTTCTTTACCTCTTCTACTGCTTTCTTTTCCTCACTGCTCAGAGGTTTTTTGAGTTCTTCTTTTATTAATGCGATATCAGTTAATTCTTTAAGGCTCATCCCCTCCTCCTTTTAAAAATACGCTCATTCTTGCTCTTTCTGCAGTTCTTCAAGAGCCTTGCTGTATTCTTTAATAAGGCTACTTGACAACAGGTATTGCTTGTTTGAGTAAATGTACTCAACAAGTTCTTTTATTCCAAAAATAGGGACTTTATATTTATCAGCTTTTGCTGTAAGTACAAGATCCTTTATAACATAGGCAAAAGGAAATACAAGTGCGGGCCAAACAAAACTCTTCGTTCCGGTACTGCTGTCTAATATTCTCTTGAGCATGTTTGAGTTTATAATAACCTGCCTTCTATAATTCTTTCTGGGTGAATTGCCGTCGATAACCGTTAGATAGCCATTCTCATTCTTTGATACAGTTCCGGAATTAGACTTTATCTCTATTGCGTAAACTCCAGTAGGCCCTACCACTACTGCATCAATGTCTCCATACCCTGTAAGTATGTTATTAAATACACGATAATCTTCTGTGAGGTTGTCTTTTAGAAACTTCTGCACTTGAAGTTCTGCATCTCTCTCGGT
>JALTHX010000195.1:0-2581 GCA_027076005.1 Caldisericaceae bacterium | reverse complement strand
GCAGTATATCAACAATTTTTTTAAGCTGCTCCATTCCAAGAGGATTGAATACGACAGTTTCATCAATTCTGTTTAAAAACTCCGGCCTGAATATGTGCCGCATCTCTTCCTGAACCTTCTCTGCGATCCGTTCATACTGGGCCATATATTCTTTAGTACCAGGTATGGCATTAATATCTGATATATATCTGCTCCCTATATTAGAAGTCATAATAATGATTGTATTTCTGAAATCCACGGTTCTGCCTTTTGAATCAGTAAGCCGCCCGTCATCAAGCACTTGAAGAAGAATATTAAACACATCCGGATGTGCTTTTTCTATCTCGTCGAGAAGTATTACGGAATAGGGGTGTCTTCTCACTGCTTCAGTAAGCTGCCCGCCCTGTTCATATCCCACATATCCGGGAGGCGCACCAATCAGGCGGGATACTGCAAATTTTTCCATATATTCCGACATATCTATTCTTATCAGTGCTTTTTCAGTATCAAACAAGAATTCAGCAAGTGCTTTTGCGAGCTCTGTTTTGCCCACACCGGTCGGCCCTAAAAATATAAAGGAGCCCAGCGGCCTGTTTGGATCGGAGAGGCCTGCACGTGCCCTTCTGATTGCATTTGAAACAGCAGTAATTGCCTGGTCTTGCCCCACAACACGCTTTCTCAGCCCATCTTCAAGGTAAAGCAGTTTCTCCCTTTCAGACTCAAGCATTTTAGATACGGGTATGCCGGTCCATTTGGAAACGACCTGGGCAATTTCTTCTTCCCCTACCTCTTCCTTGAGAAGCGGATTTTCTTTCTGAAGTTTATGAAGTTTTTCGTTTGCTTCGGCTAACCTTTTTTGAAGTGTAGGCATTTCACCGTAAAGGATGCGCGCTGCTTCATCCAAATCACCCTTACGTTCAGTAAGTTTCGCTTTTGTTTTCAGGTCGTCAATCTGTTTTTTAATCTGCCTTATCTCATTGATTGTTTCTTTCTCCTGGCTCCACTTTGCCGTAAGCGCCGCGTCTTTTTCTTTTAAATCAGCGAGCTCTTTTTCAATGGCCTTAAGCCTCTCCGCCGTTTGCGGATCACTCTTTTCCCTCTCAAGCGCCTTGCTCTCCATTTCAAGCATTCTGATTTTTCTCTTTAGCTCATCAAGCTCTACGGGCATACTGTCAATCTGCATCCTGAGAAGTGATGCCGCTTCATCCATAAGGTCAATTGCTTTGTCCGGAAGAAATCTATACGTAATATAACGTGCCGAAAGCTTTGCTGCAGCAACAAGCGCAGAGTCTTTAATTTTTACGCCGTGATGTACCTCATATTTTTCTTTAAGTCCACGCAAAATTGCTATGGTTTCTTCAATTGAAGGCTCTTTCACATATACGGGCTGAAATCTCCTCATAAGGGCTGCGTCTTTTTCAATATATTTTCTATACTCATCTATTGTTGTAGCCCCTATCGTTCTGAGCTCTCCTCTTGCAAGTGCAGGCTTTAACATATTGGAGGCATCCAATGAGCCTTCTGTTGCACCGGCACCTACAACAGTATGAATTTCATCAATAAAAAGAATAATTCTTCCTTCGGATTTTTTAATTTCTTCTATAACGGCTTTAAGCCTGTCTTCAAATTCACCTCTGAATTTTGCGCCTGCAACAAGGGCACCGAGATCTAACTGGAAAACAGTTTTATCTTTCAATGTTTCAGGTATATCCCCTGCGACAATACGCTGCGCTAACCCCTCCACGATTGCAGTTTTTCCAACACCAGCCTCGCCTATTAGAATAGGGTTATTCTTTGTTCTACGTGTAAGAATCTGCATCGTCCTGCGAATCTCCTCATCCCTTCCGATTACGGGGTCAAGTTTTCCTTTCCGGGCAAGCTCGGTTAAATCCCTTCCATATTTTTCAAGGACTTTATATTTATTTTCAGGCATTTTATCAGTCACTTTTCTACCTCCTCTTAACTCCTGAATTGCTTTCAAAATATCCTGTTCCCTTATACCGAAACTGTTAAAGATATTACGAAGTTCACTATCTTTAACAGCAGCAAGGAAAAGATGCTCGGTACTTATATATTCGTCCTGCATCCTATTTGCTTCTGTTTCTGCTGCTTTAAATAAGGCATCAAGCCTGCTTGTAATATATACATTTTGCGAAAGGGTGTTCTCAGTCTTCGGGAAGCGCGAAATTATACTGTAAAGAGCATCCACAAAGGCATTCCTGTCAACTTTCAGCATATCAAGAATTACTGGGACAATGCCTTCCTGCTGCTTTGCAAGTGCAACGAGCAGATGCTCAACATCTATCGCCTGGTTTCCCCCGTTTGAGGCAATATTCTTTGCGTCAATAAGTGCTTCCTGCGCTTTTTCAGTAAGTTTATTTTGGTCCATAGCCTTTGCCTCCTTTCTAAAAAATTCTTTTTTAATTTTACTACAAATATGCACTTTTAGAAAACTAATAGATGAAATTTTGATAGTATAATTAATTATGTGTCAAATAAGATAAAGGATAAAATATGGCAAAGAAGAATCTAAACAATAAATCAATTCAAGGAGGTGCCTTATGAAAGAGAGGACTAAAGCAAGTAGAATTGAAGTAAGCAG
>JALTHX010000194.1:0-7771 GCA_027076005.1 Caldisericaceae bacterium | reverse complement strand
TTTTTCCATACCGAAATTGTAGCATAAAACTATCTACAGTCAACATATTTGATTAGGAAAATGAAGATTTAAAAAAGCAGTTAAAAGCCCCTGCTGAACGGCTTAACGGTACTATGGAGTGAAAGAGTTCTGCAACACCACCACCAAATTCAGTGGAATTTATAAACGCAATACGTTTGCCTTTAATATTTTTAGAAAGTTCATAAACATTTTTAAGTTCTTCACTATGGAGGAACCTGTTATATAAAAAAATATCCTTCTTCCCTACTGTTACTTCCTTCATAGCCCACCTCCACGCACGTTTAATCTAATAATGTATATATTTTATTCAACCGTAACCGATTTTGCAAGGTTGCGTGGTTTATCAATATCGAGCCCTCTGGATTCTGCAATATAGTACGCAATGAGCTGAAGCGGGATAACGGAAATAATCGGTGAAAGCTCATCCAACGTTTTAGGTATAAAGAATACCCTATCTACAACTTCTCCGATTTTTTCGTATCCTTCCGTAGCAATGGAAAGTACTTTCCCTCCGCGCGCCTTCACCTCCTTTATGTTACTCAGAGTCTTTTCTCTGAGCGGTTCATACGTGTCAATCGCAACGATAAGTGACTTTGGCGTAACCAACGCAAGAGGACCATGTTTTAACTCTCCCGCAGGATATCCCTCTGCATGCACGTAAGAAATTTCTTTAAGTTTCAGTGCCCCTTCAAGTGATAATGCGTAGTCAAGGTTTCTGCCTATGTAAAATGTTTCTTCAATGTTTCCCGTTGTTGCGGCAAACTCTGCAATTGAATCGCTATGCTTCAAAATTTCCTCTGCTTTACCGGGAAGTTCTTTAAATTCATTCGCAAAACGCCTTTCATCCTTTCCGGAAAGTTGTCCCAAAATTTTTGCGAGATACAGAACAGTAAGCCCGATTACCTCCACCTGGGCAACATATGCTTTTGTAGAAGCAACAGCAATTTCAGGGCCAGCATTGATATAAATTACTCTATCCACTTCTCTTGATACGGAACTTCCTACAACATTCACGATTCCTATTGTTTTTGCGCCTTTTTCCTTTCCAAGCTTTAAAGCGGCAAGTGTATCTGCTGTTTCCCCGGATTGACTGATTACGAAGAGCAACGTATGGCTGTCTATTATCGGATTGCGGTATCTAAATTCAGATGCTACCTCAGCTTCAGACGGAATTTTTAAAAATTTCTCAGAGAGATATTTTCCCACAACGCCTGCATGATATGCGGTACCACAAGCAACAAAGTAAATTTTATTTACATCTCTTAATGTGTTTTTATCCGAGGCAAGCTCAGGGATTTCTATTGTTTCGTTCTTTACCCTCCCACGCATTGCTTCTTTTATTACCTTAGGTTCTTCAAAAATCTCTTTAAGCATAAAGTGTTTGAATCCGCCTTTTTTTGCATCGTCAATGCTCCAAGTGATTTTCCGTACTTCACGCTCTATCGGTTCCAGCTTTAAGTTAAACAACCTCACACCATCTTTGCGTACTTCGGCAATATCTCCGTTTTCAAGAATAATAATATCGCGCGTATGCGGAAGAAGGGCCGGAATATCAGACGCAATAAAATTTTCTCCTTTTCCTATGCCTACAACAAGGGGGCTGTCTTTCCTCACGGCAATAAAACGGTTTTTTTCATTCTTACTCATTATTCCAAGAGCAAAAGAGCCCTCTAACATATTTACGGTTTTATGGACGGCTTTGAGTAAATCACCCTTGTAAAAATCTTCTATAAGATATGCAATTACTTCGGTGTCCGTGTCAGAGCGAAATGTATGCCCTTCGTCTATCAGCATCTTTTTCAGCTCAAGATAATTTTCTATGATACCATTGTGAATTACCACTATACTTTTGCTTTCGCTGTAATGAGGGTGTGCATTCCTATCATTCGGCTCTCCGTGTGTTGCCCAGCGTGTATGCCCGATGCCCAATGTCCCGTTATAATGTTTGTTTCCTATTTTTTTCTCAAGATTTTTAATACGCCCTTTCGTTTTTACAACTTCCAATTCTTCCCCTAAAATCGCGACACCTGCGGAATCATATCCTCTGTATTCAAGGTGTTTTAATCCCTCGATAAGAATGGGAAGCGCCTCTTTATCTCCGATATAGCCAACTATTCCGCACATTTTACATTTCCTCCTCTATTTTTTCTTTAATTCTGCAAACAACCGCTTTTATTTCTTCCATATCTACTCCTTCCACCATAATACGAATCAAAGTCTCCGTACCGGATGCCCTCACTAAAATTCTGCCTCTTTCTCCTAATTTCCCTTTTTCCTTATTGATAAATTCCCTTATGTTTTCTTTATTCAAAACAGCTTTGTTTTTCGAAAAGATGTTTTCAAGTATCTGCGGGTAATGCACTATTCCCTCGTGAAGCTTACTGAGTGGCACTCCTTTTTCATTCATTACGGTAAGAAGCATTAGCGCTGTAATTAGACCGTCGCCCGTTCTGCTTTCGTGAAGGAAAATAATATGCCCGGACTGCTCCCCTCCTATTATAGCACGGTTCTTTTGCATTTCTCTCAATACGTACCTGTCTCCCACGGGGGCCCTGAGGAATTGTATTCCGTTTTCCTCAAAAGCTTTAACTACGCCCATATTGCTCATTACTGTACCAACCACAACGTTATTTTCAAGCTTTCCTTTCTCTTTCAAGTATTTAGCTATGATCAGCATTGTTTCATCACCATCAATAAGAGCGCCTTTCTCGTCCACAAAAAGAACTCTGTCTCCGTCTCCGTCATGCGCAATGCCAACATCTGCACTATTTTCAAGTGTGAGCCGGGTAATAGTTTCAATATGTGTTGAGCCACAATTTACATTTATTCTTTTACCATCAGCTTCCGCACCATAGAGAAATAACTTAGCGTTAAGGCTTTTAAGCGTTTCGGGTGTTGTATAATATGTTGCACCAAAGGCACTGTCAACCGCAATCTTCAAGTTACTTAAATTTACAGGAAAACGCTTTAAAAGGTGATGCACATAAAATTCTCTCAACGAATAATCCGTTGTTATATTTCCCACGCCTATACCCACAGGTAAATCTTCAATGGGGTTTTCCACATATTTTTCTATTTGAAGCTCCGTTTCATCGGCAAGTTTAAAACCAAAATTGTTAAAAGGCTTTATACCGTTGTATTCAATGGGGTTGTGAGAAGCAGATATCATTACCCCTGCAGAAAAGTTCTTTAGAAATGTAACAAGGGAAACGGCCGGCGTAGGAATAATCCCTGCTTTTACAACATCTCTGCCCGTACTTACAACGCCTGCGGAAAGAGCATCTCTTAACATCGGCGACGATATGCGAGAATCTTCCCCCACAAGAACAGGGTTTTCTCCTTTAAAAATTGTGCCCACCGCCCTGCCGATATTTACCGCGGTTTCAACGGCAAGCTCCTTATTTGCAACACCGCGTGCACCGTCAGTTCCGAATATTTTTCTCATCACTATATACCTCCGATTTTGCAACAAATAAATCAGGCCATCCTTCTTCTGTAAGAACTGTCAATAACAATTCCTAAAACTATAAGCAAAAGCCCGATAAAAGTAGAGAGCATAGTTTCCTCTTTTACAATTATACGGATAAATATCAAAGAGAGAAACGGGGCAAGATAAACGAGGATTCCTACTTTTGCAGTAGTTTTGGAAAGAGCAAGGGCTTTAAGGAACAACAGGTATGTAATGCCCATTTCAAAGAGCCCTACGTATATGGCAGGAGCAACCCCTCTCACATCAACAGAGGTAAATACGTTTTTCGTAAGGCCTAAAAAGAAAATAAAAACTGTGCCTATTATGAAATTCAAACAGAGTTTCACAGCTTCCTCGCGTTTATCTTTTAAATTTGCAATCCAAAACGTACCCCATATTAAGGCGCTAAGCAGCGCAAGAAACACCCCTGTTATATTTAACGAATGAAATGCAGAGAGGTTTCCGTAAGAAGCCACGATAGCAGCACCTATAAAGCTTACAGCTATTGCTATGTAGTTTAAAAGGGGAATTTTTTGCTTCAAGAAAATCCCTGATAATATTACAAGTACCAATGGCCAGGTGTAATTCAGGGGCTGGGCAACCTGGGCAGGCAACAAATCATATGCAGTGAAAAGAACAAGATAATAGAGAAAAGGGTTAAGTAAGGCCGTAATAAAAGAGTAGAGAATTGCTTTTTTGCCCCCTGTAAATAAATTCTTCACTTTATTTTCAAAAATCAGTATAACAAAAAGAACGAAAGCGGATGTAAGCGACGCAATAAATAAAAGCTGCAAAACGGAAAGATATTTAAGCGAAACCTTAAATGCCGCAGCTACAGTAGACCAAAGAAAAATTACAATCCCTATATACAGATAAGCAAGTTTTTGATTTTTCATAAGAATATTGTGCTAATTAAAAGAAATTTTAGAAGGCCTCCGTAAAAGAGGCCATTTTTGTTTTTAAATCTTAAAATTCTGAGCCCAATCGTAAACAAAAGGTATCTTCCAGAATTTCCCTTGTAGAGCATAGACGAGCCCGATAATCGAAACAATGGCAATTGCTACTAAAATAAGCCATATTAAAATAGAAATTATTAGTCCAAGAACAGGAATCCATGCGAAAATTGCTTCGACGATCCAGAGCACAATTTCTGCAATGAAAAGTACTAACCCTTGTTTTGCATGCTCTTTCACAAATTTGCTGTCTTTTTTCATTAAAAGTGGAATAAGCACCAAAATTCCTAAATAACTTATTGCTGCAAGGACTTTGTTTTCTTCAACATCTTTCGGCTCGAAATTATTAATTTCATCCATATTTACACCCCCTCTCTTTATTATTTATTATATGAAAGTTTTAAGTTTATCAAAACGCAAATAATATATGATTTTTATATCTTTGCAATTTGAAAATGTCTAACTTCCAAACTTTTACTGAAATGCAATTGTGTGGTATAATTTTTTGGTGATAGGAGGTTAAATGAAAAAAGTTTTGCTTATAATGTTTATTTTAACTAGTCTACTCACACTTTCCTGCGCTGCAAAACCTGTTTACTTAACTGAGAAGGATAACGGCAGAGAAGTTACTGTTAAGCAAGGCGCTATTATCAATGTAAAACTCCGCTCAAATCCTACAACCGGATACGATTGGTACATTAAAGAGAAACCGGGAAACATTACAGAGAAGTCAAAAACATTTATACAAAGCAAAACAAAGAAAGGCATCTTAGGGGTAGGAGGAGAAACCGTTTTTACATTTAAGGCATCATCAAAGGGCACCGGCACGCTCGTACTTATATACCAAAGAAAGTGGGAAGAAGAAGCGTTAAACTCAAATAAATTTGTTATCAAAATAAATGTTAAATAAGGAGGCATAAAAGCTATGAAAAGAGTTATCAGAGCACCGAGAGGCACGGAACTCCACTGCAAAGGATGGGGGCAGGAAGCAGCAATGCGTATGCTGATGAACAATCTTGACCCTGAGGTTGCAGGTGACCCGGAGCACCTCATCGTTTACGGAGGCTCGGGAAAAGCGGCAAGAAACTGGGAATCTTTCGATGCAATAGTAAAAACTCTGCAAGGACTTAAAAATGATGAAACACTTGTAGTCCAGTCAGGAAAACCTGTTGCAGTTTTCAAAACCCATAAGGATGCACCACGCGTGATTATTTCCAATTCCGTTATTGTGCCGCACTGGGCAAATTGGGATTACTTCCACAAACTGGAAGCTATGGGCCTCACGATGTACGGACAGATGACTGCCGGCAGCTGGATTTATATCGGGACACAGGGCATTTTGCAGGGCGATTATGAAACCTATGCTGCCGCTGCGAAAAAGGCATTTGGTGGTGAAGATTTAAGAGGAAGGATTCTTCTTACGGCAGGGTTGGGCGAAATGGGAGGTGCGCAGCCACTCGCAGTTACAATGCTTCACGGAGTTGCACTTGTTGTAGAAATTGACCCGGAAAGAATTAAAAGAAGAATTGAAACAAAATACCTCGATACCTGGACAGATAACCTTGACGAAGCACTCAAAATGGCAGAGGATGCGAAAAATAAAAAAGAGCCTCTTTCCATAGGGCTGTTAGGAAATGCTGCCGATGTTTACCCTGAACTTTTGAGGCGCGGAGTTATGCCGGATATTGTAACCGACCAAACATCTGCTCACGACCCGATGACGTATTATCCGAACGGAATGAGTTTGGAGGATGCGAGAAAACTCAGGGAAGAAAACCCCGAAGAGTTTAAAAAGAGGGCATTGGAATCAATGATAAAGCATATGAATGCAATGGTGCAGTACAAGCGCAAAGGTGTTGTGACATTTGTTTACGGAAATAATATCAGGGGGCAATCCCTTGCTGCAGGATACAAAGATGCATTTGAAGTTCCGGGGTATGTTCCGGAATACATTAGGGATTTATTCTCCGAGGGTAAGGGGCCGTTCCGTTGGGTTGCACTTTCAGGAGACCCAAACGACATCTATGTTACAGATGAAGTTGTAAAAAAAGAATTTGCATACGACAAACATCTCGTGAACTGGATTGAACTTGCCCACGATAAAGTGAAGTTTCAAGGGCTTCCGGCACGTATCTGCTGGCTCGGCTACGGAGAGCGCGCAAAATTCGGGCTTATTATAAACGACCTCGTTAAGAAAGGAAAAATCAAAGCACCGATTGTTATAGGCAGGGACCATCACGATACAGGCTCGGTTGCTTCCCCTAACAGGGAAACGGAAAGAATGAAAGACGGTTCCGATGCAATTGGCGATTGGCCTGTCCTGAATGCTATGCTGAATGTTGCAAACGGTGCAACGTGGGTTTCGTTCCACCACGGAGGAGGAGTAGGAATTGGTTACTCGCTTCATGCGGGTATGGTAATTGTTGCAGATGGGACAGACGATGCGGCAAGCAGGTTAGAAAGAGTACTTACCGCTGACCCGGGATTAGGAGTTGTGCGGCACGCGGATGCAGGCTACGAAATTGCAGAAAATTTTGCAAAGAAGAATAATATAAAAATGCCAATGGGAAAATAAGATCCACAAGATTTTTATGGAGCCTCGCTTATAAATAGCGGGGCTTTTTTGTTTTTAAAAATATTATAAAAATGATTATAATAGACTCAGGAGGCAATGAATATGGATATAAAAAGAGCAATTGTAATAGTACTTGACAGCGTTGGTGCAGGCGAAGCAGAGGACGCAAAGAAATACGGAGATTGGGGAGCAAATACGCTTCTGCACGTACTGCAATACAATCCTACTGTTCACTTAACAAATATGGAAAAACTCGGGCTGAGAGGTTTACTTCTCGGAGAAAAAGGCAATTATACCGCTTCATACGGCAGAATGAGAGAGCGATCCGAGGGCAAAGACTCAATCAGTGGCCATTGGGAAATGATGGGAATAATTGTTAAAAATCATTTTCCAACTTACCCGAACGGCTTTCCAAAAGATATAATTGATAAGTTTGAGAAACTTACGGGAAGAAAAACACTGGGCAATAAACCGGCATCAGGAACAGAAATAATAAAAGAATTTTACAGCGAACATATGAAAACCGGCAGCCCTATCGTTTACACGTCTGCGGATTCCGTTTTCCAGATTGCAGCTCACGAAGATGTGATTCCCATAAAAGAACTTTATAAAATGTGCAAAATTGCAAGAAATGAAATATTTGTCGGAGAGAACGCAGTGGCAAGAGTTATTGCGCGCCCGTTCATAGGCGATTTGGAGCACGGGCTTGTGAGGACTTCCGAGCGCAGGGATTACTCCCTGAAACCTGTTGGC
>JALTHX010000193.1:0-7810 GCA_027076005.1 Caldisericaceae bacterium | reverse complement strand
CACAGTTCCTTGAATTACACCCGTTTCCAATAAATTGTGCTTAAATTTGTTTATTTCCTCTTCCGACAGATTGGGTATTTTCCACTGCATCTGATTCTTTGTAAATATCTGAAAGGTTTCACATCCAATACGTTTTGCGTGTAACGGTGCGTTAGAAACACCTCTTGCAATTGAAACATGAGCACCTAAAATCATCTTTTTACCTCATATTTATGATAATAAGAAGCTTTTTGCATTGAAAGAAAATTTGTAACAATGAATAAAGGGACATTCTCTATCCGGAAGAACGATAATCTACCCATAATACGGACTATTTCTTGAATACCTATACCAAAGGGGTTTGCAACAAACTTATATTTTTTAACTAATAATTTCATAAGAGCATTATAACACTTATTTGCAGTTTTTTCCCAATAATATATAATGTTAATGGATGAAAATTAAGGAGGTTTAAACGATGACAATAAACTGGAATGACAAATTTTCAGAAAGAAGCCTTACTATGAAGGCCTCGGCTATCAGAGAATTATTAAAACTTGTAGACAATCCGGAGATTATTTCACTTGCAGGTGGTATGCCTGATCCTACGCTTTTTCCTAAAGAAATAATAGCGAATATCTCAAAAGAGGTTTTCGCAAATCATGGGGGAAAAGCCTTGCAGTACGGAGCAACTGAGGGCATCCCATCGTTACGGGAAACATTAGTTAAGGAGGGAATTGATGAGGGGATTAAAAACCTGAAAAAGGAAAATCTTATTGTAACAACAGCTTCGCAGCAAGGATTAGATCTTATAGCTAAAATTTTTATAAACCCTGGGGATACTATTATCGTGGAGGCACCTTCATATGTTGGAGGACTGCAAGCATTCAACGCCTTTCAGGCTAATTTTGTTACCGTTCCACTGGATAACGATGGAATAAGAACGGACATTTTGGAGGAAAAGTTAAAAGATTTAAAGGACAAGGGAGTTAATACTAAATTTATCTATCTGATACCAAACTTCCAGAATCCTGCAGGTGTAACGCTAAGCTTTGAGCGTAGAAAAGAAGTATTGAGTCTTTCCCACAAATATAATGTTTCCATTATCGAGGATGACCCTTACGGAGAAATTCGATTCGAAGGAAAATATCTTCCCTCCCTTATTACAATGGATGAAATTGGAAACGTCATTGCGCTTAGAACGTTTTCTAAAATATTGGCCCCTGGGCTTCGCCTAGGCTGGATAATAACAAATGAGGAAGTAATTCAGAAACTTGTATTGGCAAAGCAAGCATCGGATTTATGCTCTCCATCTGCAACACAATACATCGCAGATGCATTTATAAGGCAAGGGCATATGAACAATTATCTGGATCTTGTAAGAAAAACATACAAGGAGAAAAAAGATGTAATGCTCGCATCTCTTGAAAAGTATTTTCCAAAAGGAACAAGTTGGACAAAACCTGAAGGGGGAATGTTTGTTTGGGTTACAGTTCCAGAGTATATAAACACTGATGAATTATTTAACAAAGCAATTGAGGAAAAAGTAGCATACGTAATAGGAAGTGCGTTTTACCCTCACGGAGAAGATAAACACCATATCAGGTTGAACTTCACACTGCCGAGTAAAGAACAAATAGACGAAGGAATTAAACGGCTCGGGAAATTGCTTAAGAAAGAAATACACTAATAAAAAAAGCCCTGCAATAAAGCGGGGCTTTTTTACATTCAAATATATTTTTTACTTCAGAATAATTTTACCTGCACCCTTCATAACATTTTCAAGGTAAGCATCCTCAGGCAAAGCCCCTTCAAATTGTACCTTATCATTAATGATAACTTTAGGCACAGCCTGCACGCTGTACTTTTGAGACCATTCAGGGAACTCATTTGCTTCAATCATTACACCATTAATTTTGTCATTCTCCATTGCCATTTGGTGAGCAGTTCTCACCGCTCTCGGGCAATAAGGGCAAGAAGGAGTAACAAATACAAGGATTTCGGTTGGTTCAGTTATTCTTTTTAATTCAGTTTTTGTTTTTTCAGAAAGCGATGTTTTTCCTTTAGAAGCATCCATAATATCTTCAAGAAGGGAAGAAAATTCATGTCCCGATGGTATGCCGTAGTATGAAACATTTTTATTTGTATTTTTGCCTTCAACAAAAAGTGCCGAAATCTCCTTAACCTTATATTCTGCTTCTTTCTCTTTATTGTCTTTATATACCGTCAGGCTAACCTTATCGGATAATGCAACCAATTCTTTCACAATTTCTTCCGTATATGAAAAATATTGCGAATTAAACCTCGTTACTTTGTCGCCATTTTCACCCTGAAGAAACAAAACAAGTTCTACGGGGTCTTCCAGATTTTTCTCAAAAAGTTCCTTAATGTACTTTTCATCTTTTTCTTTTAATAATTTTTCCATACATTCACCTCTTTATTTAATAGATTTTATATATTTTTCAGCAGCAAATTCTGCAATGGCACCATCACCTGCTGCAGTTATTACCTGTCTCAACGGAGTGTTTCTAACGTCACCAACTGCAAAAATACCCTTTACGCTCGTCTCCCTATTTTGGTCAGTTACAATAAAACCTCGTTCTGTAACTTTCACAATATCCTTCACAATATCGCTATTAGGAGTTGTTCCGATAGCCGCAAATATTCCATTCACCTCAATAACAGTGCTTTTGCCGGTCTTTACATTTTTTACTTCAATGCCTTCTACCTTATTGTTACCTACAACATGGGCAGGGATAGAATCCCACTGAAATTTTATTTTCAAATTTGAGAAAGCCTCATCCTGAAGCGCCTTTACTGCCCTCAACTCGTCCCTTCTATGAATAACTATTACTTCTTTTGCAAATTTAGTAAGATAAATTGCATCAGAAATTGCAGTATCTCCACCCCCTACAACAGCCACAATCTTATCCTTAAAAAATGCAGCGTCGCAGGTTGCACAATACGAAATGCCATGACCTCTAAACTTTTCTTCTTCGGGTACGGGCAGCTTTACGGGATCAGCTCCAGTTGCAATGATAATCGCTTTAGCCTTAACTTCTCCATGCGAGGCAGTTTTAACTAAAAAAATGTTATCCTGCTTTTCTATAGACCTAACCTCATCTTGTACCAATTGTGAACCAAAGCGTACTGCCTGACTTTCTATTCGCTTGGTTAGCTCCTCCCCGGAAATTCCTTCAGGGAAACCAGGATAATTTTCTACCAAGTCGCTTACTGCAATTTGCCCGCCAGAGGCAAGCCGCTCAAAAATTAAAGTTTGCAATTTACTTCTGCCTGCATATATTCCTGCAGTAAGTCCTCCAGGCCCTGCACCAATTATCAAAATATCATAGAGAAAATCATTTTTTATTTTGTTCTCTGCGTCCTCATCAACAAATACATTGCTAAAATCGTCCATAGCACCTCCTTAACAAATTATTACGAGAGTAGTATACTTTTATAGAAAATAAAGTCAATAGGTTTTATTGATTTCTTGACTTGGAAATTTCTGGTTCTATCTCACGCCACATACGTTCCAGATCATAAAACTCTCTTTTTTCGGGAAGTATAATATGGACAATAACATCGCCATAGTCCATAACAATCCAATCCCCTATATCTTTTCCTTCTTCTGAGAAAGGAATATTTCCTTTTTTCTTGAGATTAAATTTTATTTCATCATAAATTGCTCTACTATGCTCAGTTACACTTGCTGAACAGATTACAAAATAATCTGCAAGTGTGGTAAGTTTCTTAACATTTACTACTACAACATCTTCACCTTTTTTGTCCTCAATAATTTTTACAATGTAGTTTACTAAATTTTTCCCTTTCAAATTGCCTCCTAACATTTTTTATATTATATCCAATCTATTGTTTTTAGAAAAATGTTTGTTATAATAATTTGAAGAAGGAGGCCAATATGAATAGCGGAGAATTTGAAGAAGCAGTAAAGTATATTGCAGATAACCTCGAAAGTTCTGTGTTTATTGGAATTGTTGGTAAAGATGGATTGCCTGTCGCTATTATTTCCAAAGAAAATTTTGAAAGGTCAGAAACCAGCGCCGAAATTGCGAGCATATTTAATAACGTTAACAACGTTTCTAAGGTTCTTGAAATGGGAGAATTTCAGGATTTATTTTTTAATTCTGAAAAATTTGGCTGTTTAGTTATAAAGGTAAATGAAGGATATTTTCTTGCAATAATTATGCACACACCTATAAACATTGGAAGGGCACGCCTTGAGGCAAAACGTATTATGCCAAAACTGAAAGAGATGATCGAGAAATGAACGGAATATTAGAAAAACTAAAAAATACATCAGGAGTTCTTTCTGTAGTTCTCACCGACAAAAACGGAACGTTGCTTTACAGCAGTTCGAGCTTAGATGCCTCTCCTACGGTAATCGCAGGCTTGTCTAGCGCTTTGGCAGGATACTTAAACAAATTAATGGAAAACACTTCCATGGGAAAATTTACCGATACAATAATAAACGGAACGGTGGGCAGGGTCATCATCTGTCAATTAAACAATGAAAGCATTTTATCCGTATTTATGACCTCTTCCGGTAATTTGGGCCTTGTAAAATTTGCAATAACAAATACTATACAAAATTTAAATAATGTAAAATAAGGGAGCATAAAATGGAAAAATTCTACGTTACAACAGCAATTTACTATGTAAATGACAAACCTCACATAGGATCAGTTTCAGAAGCCATCGCAGCAGATGTAATTGCACGCTATAAACGGCTTAGAGGGTTTGATGTATTCTTTTCTACAGGAACCGACGAGCATGCACAAAAGATAGAAGAACGGGCACAAAAAGAAGGTATTAACCCTCAAGAATTCGTTAATAAAGCAAGTAATGTATGGAAAGAAATTTTCAGTACATTTGGAATCTCGTATGATAGATTTATAAGAACAAGCGACCTGGACCATGTTGAGGTAGTAAAGCACTTTTTTCAAAAACTTTACGATAAAGGAGACATATACCTCGGAAACTACGAGGGATGGTACTGCGTAAGGGATGCAACATTCCTCAAAGATTCTGATCTTGTCGACGGAAAATGCCCAATATGCGGAGGGCCTGTTCAAAAAATAAAAGAGCCAAATTATTTTTTTAAACTCAGCAAGTACCAGTTGCCACTTCTGAAATATTACGAAGAAAACAAGAGTTTCTTTCAACCATCATACAGATACAATGAAGTTATTAATGTAATAAAGTCAGGGCTGCAGGATGTCTCGCTTTCAAGGCTGTCTTTTAAATTTGGAATTCCAGTTCCTTTTGACCCTGACCATACAATTTACGTATGGTTTGATGCGCTGTTGAACTATCTCACATCGATAGGGTTTTTACATGACGACAACACATTTAATAAATATTGGCCGGCAGACTTGCATTTAATAGGAAAAGATATTACTCGCTTTCACGGCATAATATGGCCTGCAATGCTTATGAGCTACGGATTGCCCTTGCCAAAAACTATTTTTGCACACGGCTTCTGGAACCTTGAAGGAGAAAAAATGTCTAAATCCACAGGTAACGTAGTGAACCCTGTAAATTTTGTAAACGAGTTTTCAAAAAAAGCCAACATTAATTTAAAAACTTCAGTAGATGTACTGCGTTACTACCTTGGCAGGGAAGTTACTTTTGGGCAAGATGGGAACTTTAAAATGGACACCTTTATCTCAAGATATAACTCAGACCTTGCAAATGACTTTGGCAATCTTTTAAATAGAACAGTTTCTATGCTTTACAAATATATGGAAGGAGTAGTACCCCAATCTTCCGTAGACCCCGAAGTAACAAGCTTTATGAAAGAGAAAGAAGAAGTATATTTTGATGAAATGGACATACTTTCTTTCTCAACAGCACTTGAAGTACTGTGGGAAACAGTAAATTATTTAAACAACTACATACAAGTAAAAGCACCGTGGAAACTTAAAAATGATAAAAAATCACTCGCTACGATTCTTTATACTTTACTTGAGGGAATAAGGCATATATCCATCCTCTTATCTCCATTTATGCCTTTCACGTCAGAAAGGATCCTCTCATCCTTATCTAAAGAAGATGTGCATAGCAATGATTGGGGAGTTATAAAAAGCGGCACAAAAATTGAAAAGTTGCCCCCCGTTTTCCCAAGAATAGAAAAAGATAAACTCCAAATTGAAGCTGGAAAAGAGGAGAAAGAAACCGAAGAAAAGGAAAAGATTGATTACGAAGATTTCGCAAAGCTTGATTTAAGAGTTGCAAAAATAATTGAAGCGGAAAAAGTACCAAAATCCAAAAAACTTATTAAGCTTCGTATATCGCTGGGCAATGAAAAACGTACAATTGTGGGCGGCATCGCTTTGCACTATTCTCCTGAAGAACTTATAGGCAAAAAAATCATCATTATTAAGAATTTAAAACCAAGAAAACTTATGGGGATCACTTCCCAGGGTATGTTGTTAGCTGCATCAAATGAGGAAGGATTTTCACTGTTAGGATTGGACAAGGATGTGAAGGAAGGTTCAAAAATTAGTTAAATGTATATAGATGCACACGCACATCTTCTAAAAGCTGAATACGGAAATGACTTAAAGAATGAAATTAACACAGTAGAAAATAGCAAAATCATCTTAGTAAACAACATCGGGTATGATTTAAGCAGTTCTAAAGAAGCCATATCGCTTTCTAAAGAATATGAGTTTCTTTTCGCAACCATAGGGGTGCATCCGTATAATGCAAATGGCTTTAACGCAAAAACATTGGAAGAAATAAAAAAACTTGCAGAAAACAAAAAAGCACTCGCAATAGGCGAAATAGGATTAGATTATTTTAGGAATATCACGGATTTTTCGATGCAAAGGAAAATTTTTGAAGCACAGCTTAACCTTGCAAAAGAACTAAGCCTTCCTTTTATGATACACTCAAGAGATGCATTTAAAGATACAGTAAACATTATAAAAAAAGTGAATTATTTCAATGGTATCTTTCACTCGTTTGATTACGGAGAAGAAGAAACAAAAGAAGTCATAGAAATGGGACTTTATGTGTCTTTTTCAGGAATGATAACATTTAAAAAGAAAGAAGGATTAAGAAAAGCAGCTGGATATGCACCAATTGAAAAAGTTCTTCTCGAAACCGATTCTCCTTACCTTGCCCCTGTTCCAATGAGGGGAAAGAGAAACACGCCACTGTTCGTAAAATATGTCTATGAAAAATTCGCACTGCTTAAAGAAGTAGATATTGAAACACTTTCTAAAAGAATCTTACAAAATTTTGAAACGTTATTTAAAAGAAGCAAAATTTACTTAGATACGGCAAGGAGGTAATATGTTCAAAATTCTTAAAAAAGAAAATCTTGCTCCACAGCTAATTTTTATGAAAGTAGAAGCACCGCTCATAGCAAGAAAGGCAGAACCAGGACAATTTATAGTGATTAGGGCAAACGAAAAAGGCGAAAGAATACCGCTTACAATTGCCGATTTCAATAGAGAGGAAGGTACAATCTCAATAGTATTCCAAAAAATTGGGAAAACCACAAATTTTCTCGGAACAAAAAGAGAAGGCGAATACATATCTGACATACTTGGCCCGCTGGGTAATCCCACAGAAATAGAGAACTTCGGCACTACAATAGCTATTGGCGGAGGGGTAGGAATTGCACCTGTTTACCCATTATCCAGAAAATTAAAAACAAAAGGAAATAATGTAATTTCGATAATAGGGTACAGATCCAAAGATTTCGTATTCTGGGAAGAGAAAATGAAAAGTGTTTCAGATACTCTATATATAGCAACAAACGACGGAAGCTACGGAGAAAAAGGGTTCGTAACGAACG
>JALTHX010000192.1:0-7873 GCA_027076005.1 Caldisericaceae bacterium | reverse complement strand
CTTAAGGATTTGTTCGGCCATTTTTGCCCCAAGTTTTGCATGATCTGTATTTCCTGTTTTGTCGTTGTCCTCTCGTACTCGCGCGATATCGTGAAGTAATGCGGCAATTCTTACTACTTCCATATTCGCATTTTCATATTTTGCTATCTCCCTTGCAAGATTCATCACCCTGTATGTGTGATCTATATCATGTGCTGAAGAACTAAGTTCTTTTTGTACAATTTCCTCAAGTTTTTTAAATTTATCCATTTTAACCCTCCTTTTGATATTATATGAGAATTTTTCTTCTTTCATAAAATATTTTTTCATCTATAATTTACATATGATATCTGAAATAATTAACAAAATAAAGCGAGACAATCATTATACAAATCAGATTGTAAAAATATTTGATATGTCGGGGGAGGAACCGGGAAAAGCTGATATCCCTGATGATATAAGCTCTCGTATAAAAAATTACCTGTTTTCTAGGGGGATTGATAAGCTTTATTCCCATCAGTTGCAAACTATCAAGCTTGTGAGGGAAGGCAGAAACGTAATATTAACTACGGCCACTGCAACTGGTAAAACGCTGGCATTCAATATTCCAATTCTGGATTTACTTTTCAAAAACAATGCTTCTACTGCTCTTTATCTTTATCCTACAAAAGCACTTGCAAGAGATCAGGGCGAAAAATTGGCAGATATTATTGGTGAAAGATTTTCGTTTGGTGTATACGACGGAGATACAGACCGAAGCAGTCGCATATTTCTTCGAAAATATGGAAGAATAATTATTTCAAATCCTGACCTTTTGCATGCGGGTATCCTTCCTAAACATACAAATTGGGCAAGATTTTTCTCTAAACTGAAATTTGTTGTTGTAGATGAGGCGCACTATTATAGCGGTATATTAGGCTCCCATATGGCGGAAATTATGAGAAGGTTAAGGCGTATCGCACATAACTATGGTAGTTTCCCGCAGTTTATTCTTGCTTCTGCAACAATAGATAACCCCGAAGAATTTTCTTTTAGTCTTGTGGGCGAGAGGTTTATCCAGGTTGGTGGTTTTAATTTGCCAGAGAATAGAAAAGCATTTGCAATATTTAACCCTGCCGTGGTTGATAAGAAACTGAATATACGGCGTAGTTCATACAAAGAAGCTGTGTGGGTTTTGAAACTTCTTATTGAAAATAATGTGCGTACTATTGCATTTTCGCGTTCAAGACAAGGAGCTGAGCTTATTACAAAATATTTAAAATCTGCATTGAGCAGGGACAAGAGAGAACTTGTTTCAACATACAGAGCGGGTTATCTTAAATCTGAGAGAAGGGCAATTGAAAAAAAATTGAAATCAGGAGAATTACTCGGAGTAGTTGCGACAAATGCATTAGAGCTTGGAATAGATATTGGGGGCCTTGATGCAACGGTAATTGTGGGCTATCCTGGTACAATCTCCAGCTTATTTCAGCAATCTGGCAGGTCTGGCAGAGAGGGGGAATCTGTTACAATTTTTATTACATCTTCAAATCCTATTGACCAATATTTTGTAAAGGACCCCAACTATATTTTTAAAAAACATTTTGAGAGCGTTACAATCAATCCTGACAATTACTACGTACTTGTACCCCACTTGAAATGTGCTGCCTATGAACTTCCCATTGAAATGCAGGCTGACTCAGAATACTTTGGACAGAAAAGTATGGGTATTGCAAGAGATTATGAACGGGAAGGCATTTTTGACAGGCGTAGCAGCCGATTTTATTATGCTTTAAGGGATTATCCTGCCGCAAAAATTAGTATTAGGGGCAGTGGTAGCCAGGATGTAGAGCTTGTAGATATGGACACTGATAAAATTATGGAAAGAATTTCAGTGAGGCGTGCTGTTGAGGAAACGTTTAAAGGGGCAGTTTATTTACATCATGCCGAAACTTATCTTGTTCAAGAGCTAAATTTAAGAGACAAATTTGCTTTACTGAAGAAAATGTATATGAATTATTACACGGACTCTCTTTCAATACATAAAATCGAGGTACTGAATACAATTAATAGGAAGAATACGTGCGGGATTGATTTACATTTTGGCAGTGTGCTTGTCAGCGAAAGAGTTATAGGGTTTGTCAGAAAACAGTATGGGAGTGACCAAAAGATTGCTGCTGAAGAAGTAGATTTGCCTGAAATGCAGTTTGAAACAAAGGCATTTTGGTTTACACTTACTGAGGATATGGAGAAGGCGGTAATAAATAGTGGAGAGGAAATTCCAGGTACTATCCATGCAGTAGAGCACCTTCTTGTTGCTATGATGCCTTTGGTTGTTGTTTGCGATAGAAACGATGTAGGGGGCGTTTCTCATCCGTTGCATCCGGATACTATGCGTCCCACAATCTTCGTGTATGATGGAGTTGAGGGTGGAGTTGGGCTTTCCGAAAAAGGGTTTGAGAAATTTGAAGAGCTTGTTAGTGCTGCATATAAAGCAGTTGCAACTTGCCCCTGTGAAGATGGATGCCCTTCCTGCATTTTTTCTCCAAAATGTGGGAATGATAATAAACCACTTAGCAAAAAAGGTGCGGTTATACTTCTTGGGGATATGAACAGTGAAAGTATGTAAATTTTTATCGGGTGTAGCTCTATTTGTTGTTTTTTTATTTGGCATATTTTTCGGTTTGCTCTTGTTTAAACCATTTTATTCAGTTCAGTATGATTTGTATCCGGAAATCCATAGTTTCTCCGAGCTTTCAAAGCAAGAGTATGAGGAATACACGACACAAATTGTGAGATATTTTTTTAATAACGAGAAATACCTTTCTGTATATGGTAAGAACGGCAGAGAAATAAGAAACTACTTTACCAAAGATGAGATTTTACATATGGTTGATGTTAAACATCTTGTACGGTTCTTTTTGCTTTTTACTGCACTATCTGTGATTTTGTTTTTTGTTTGTTTTCAGCGCTTATATGATAAACGTGTTTTATTAAAAAAGGTTTCTTTTTTCGGAATAGTTTTTATTTTGATTCTTTTTACCATATCCTCGATGAACTTCTCTGACGCGTTTATCGTCTTTCATAAGATGTTTTTTAGGAACTCGCTTTGGCTACTTCCGGAGAATACAAAACTTATAGAGATGTTCCCCGAAATGTTTTTCTATGATTTTGCAAAAGTCTGGTTTTCAATTTTTCTTGTTGCAAATGCGGTGGTTTATTTATTCTCAGCTTTTTTTGTCTAACTCATAGAATGCATATGCATTATGGTTGTGAATACTTTCAAAATTTTTTGCTTCTACAGAATAATACGGAATACGCGAGTCTTTATTAAGTTCCAGTGACACATTTCTCACTATATCTTCTACAAAGCGAGGGTTTTCATATGCTTTTTCAGTAACGTATTTTTCGTCAACCCGTTTCAAAAGTGAATACAATGACGCACTGGCAGCATTTTCTGTTATTTCTATGATTTCTTCAATCCATACGAGTTTTTTCATCCTTACTCTTACTTTAACTATGCCTCTTTGATTGTGGGCTCCATATTTGCTTATTGATTTGGAGCAAGGGCAGAGCGTATGCACAGGTGTATTTACTTCCAATATGAAATCCATCTTCTCTTTTTTAGAAGCAATGAAAGCACAGTCATAGTTCATAAAGCTTTCTATTTTTGAAACTGGCGCTTTCTTAAGTATGAAATAAGGAAATCTTGCCTCTATATGGCTTTCATCGGCGTTCAATGCTTTTTTTATATCGTCTAAAACATTTTCGATATTTCTGATACTCATATCGCATCTATGTTTGTTCAAAACCTCTATGAATCTACTCATATGTGTTCCTCTGAATTCTTTCGGCAAATCAACAAACATACTGATTTTAGCAATAGTGTGCTGTGTTCTGTTTGTCCTGTCCATAACGCGGATGGGATATTGAATGTCACTTACGCCGACTCGTTTGAGAGGAATATTTCTCAAATCCTTTTCACTCTGTATATCTCTCATTTTTTTACCGTTACCGTATTGTTTAACCCTTCCGAAAGGCTTATTTCATAAACGTTACACTGATATTTATTGAATTCTTTCTCTAACTTTTCAAAAATGAATATGGCTATATTTTCCGTTGTTGGATTTTTGAAAATATCGTTGAGGTATCTATGGTCAAGAATATTTACAACTTTGTTTACTGTTTGTTTGAGAATTGTAAAGTCTAATACCATTCCGTTGTCTTTTAATTCTCCTTCTATGGTAACTTTGAGGATGTATGTATGCCCGTGCAGGTTTTCACACTTTCCATTATAGTCAATAATTTTGTGGGCTGCATCAAAGCTGAACTTTCGTGATAGGTATATTTTCTTTTTCATATTAAATTATATTTATTTTTCCCTTTTCTAAAATAGTAGTATGCTTTCTGTTGACTAAAATTGAAATTTTAATAATATAATAGATGTAATGAAAATATTTGATGAAGTCATCGAAAGTCTTCCAGATTATTCAATAAGGGATGTTAGAACAGGCTCATCTTGGACTGCTGTTTCCAGCAACAATTGTGGGCTTGCATTAACATTTCCTGAGCCTTACCGAATGTTTATACAACACTCAGGGGGATTAATTGGCAAAAGTGCGAAAGAAATTGCACAGTTTTCAAAATCATGGAATCCTGTTGAGGCATCCATCGGCGTTGCTGCTATAAATTCTTTAATTAACCCTGTTGGCCAAGCAATTAATGCGCTTAGCTATATAGAGGAAATCGGCAAAGGAAAAAACATTATTTTCGTGGGGCACTTTCCTCATATGGAAAAGATAAGGAAAGTTGCAAAGAGCTTAAAGATTATTGAGAAAAGGATGCAGATAGGCGATTATCCTGATGTTGCTGCTGAATTTTTAATTCCTGAATCCGATATAGTTGTTATTACCGGAAGTGCTTTTGTAAATAAAAGCTATAAGAGGCTTCTTGAATTATCCAAAAATTGTTATACAATACTAATAGGCCCCTCTGTAATAATGAGTGATGTATTGTTTGATTATGGTGTGAATGTTCTTGCCGGTAGCGAAATTTTAAATTGCAGTAGAGTTTTAGGTGCTGTTTCTCAAGGTGGGCATTTGAAAGATTTTAGTAAATATCTCAAGTATATAATGAAATTCAGAGAGAGGTGATATAGTGTTTGTAGATTTAAATCTTCAAGAATTCCTTAATAGGCTTAAATCAGATTCTGCAACTCCAGGTGGAGGGACTGCATCTGCAATGGCTGGGGCAATGAGTGCTGCTTTGCTTTCTATGGTAATGCGAGTTTCCATTAAAAAGCTAAAAGAAGAGGATAAAGTAAGAGAATTTGAAATGCTTATAGAAAGGTGTGACAAACTTTCTAACCAGATGGCAGTATCGATGGATAAAGATGCGGAATCTTTTGACAAAGTGATAGATGCATTTAAACTGCCAAAGAGGACCCTAAATGAGAAAGAAAACAGAAAGGCTAAAGTGCAAATTGCACTTAAGGGCGCAGCTCTTGTACCTATCACAGTGATGGAAACTGTTAAAGACGTTGCTCAGTGTGGTCTGGGAATAGTTGACTTCGTCCCGGGTTCTATTATATCTGATATAGGCGTTTCTGTTTTACTTGCTAACTCTGCTGTTGAGGGAGCATATTATAACGTTAAAATTAACCTAAAGTATATAAAGGACAAAGAATTTAACGAAGAGATTAAAACGAGAGCGAAAAGGATTTTTTTGGAAACAGAGGAAACATTAAAAAAACTTAAACAAAAAATAGATAATATAGTGGAGGGAGAGTAATGAGCACATTAAATGACGAATTATTTATGTTGACAAGGGAGGATATTAGTAAGAAGACAGCAAGAGAGCTATATAAGATTTCTCAGGCAATCAAAGTTAAAAATTATACACACTACAGGAAAGCTGAGCTTATAGATCGTGTTTGGGACAGGATACAAGAATTTAAGAAAGAGAAAGGGATTTTTACTGCTCCAAACAAGGCTAAAGAGACAAGGGGGAAAACAAAAGTAGTTTCTGAAAAAAAAGAGGTTAGTAAACAATCTACCTTAAAAAATGAAACTTACCAGGCAAAACGGCAGAGTAATGTGCAAAAGAAAAATTATCAATCAGGAACGAATAAAAATAAAGAACGTGGCAACAAGGAAGTGATTTTTAAAGGAATACTTGAGATTCACCCTGATGGGTATGGATTTTTACGTTCGAGTTACGGCCCCTCTTTCTCGGATATTTATGTATCCCCACCCCTCATAAGACGTTTAGGGTTAAGGACAGGAGATATGATTTCCGGTCCGGTACATAGCCCTCAGCGCGAGAGTGAAAAGTATCCTTCTCTTGTAGAGGTTCGTACAATAAATGGCTTGAAAATAGTAGGTTATTTTAGGCGCCCTTCATTTGAAAATTTGACGCCTACTTACCCGAACGAAAGAATCAAACTTGATACGCCTGGTTGCAATATCGCATTGAGAGCGATCGATCTTATTTCACCTCTTGGAAAGGGGCAAAGGGGCCTTATTGTTTCGCCTCCGAAAGCGGGTAAAACGACTTTGCTTAAAGAATTGGCAAAAAGTGTTTCAAAAAATTATCCGGATATTAAGCTGATGATTTTGTTAATAGATGAACGTCCCGAGGAGGTAACAGATATGAGAATGTCTGTTGCTGCAGAGGTGATAAGCTCTACATTTGACCAGCCGCCAGAAAATCATATTCGTGTTGTGGAGCTTGCGCTTGAACGTGCTAAAAGGCTTGTTGAAATGGGCAAAGATGTGATGATTCTTCTTGATGGCATTACGAGGCTTACACGTGCATATAATTTGCTTAGTTCTAACACTGGTAAAACTCTTTCCGGTGGATTAGACCCGTCTGCGATAAAAGGCCCTAAAAAGTTTCTCGGTGCTGCAAGAAATATTATGAACGGTGGTAGCCTTACAATTCTTGCTACTACCTTGATAGACACGGGCTCAAGACTCGATCAGGTGATATATGAAGAATTTAAAGGCACGGGAAATATGGAAATTGTTCTAAGTAGAGAACTTGCAGAGGAACGTATTTTCCCTGCTGTCGATATTAAAAAATCAGGTACAAGAAAAGAAGAGCTTTTATATACGCCGGAAGAATTTAAGAAGGTGTGGGCGCTCAGGCGATTTATAAGCGATTTACAGTCTAAAGATGCGCTTGAACGACTAATTGAAATGCTTCGGAAAACAAACTCAAACGATGAATTTTTAAGGAGTATAGCAATTAACAATGACTAATAAAATTGGAAAAATAGAAGTAATAACGGGCTGTATGTTTTCAGGAAAAAGCGAAGAATTAATCAGGAGAATAAGACGTGCCCAGATTGCAAGACAAAAAATCCAGGTATTTAAGCCATCAATTGATACACGTTATTCTGAGATTAATGTTGTTTCTCATACTGGAGAACAAGTAAAAGGAGTTCCGGTGAAGTCATCCAATGAAATTTTGACAAAGCTTATGCCTGATGCAAACGTAATAGGCATAGATGAGGCACAGTTTTTTGATAACAAGATTATTGATATTGTTAGTATGTTAGCAGATAGGGGCTTGCGTGTTATCATTGCAGGGCTTGATATGGACTTTAGAGGAGAACCTTTTGGCCCTATGCCATTCCTTATGGCAATTGCAGATGATGTTCAAAAACTTCACGCAATTTGCACCGTCTGCGGAGAGGATGCAACTCGTACTCAAAGATTAATTAATGGGAAGCCTGCATACTATGATGACCCTGTGGTTATGATAGGTGCTTCTGAGAAATATGAAGCTAGATGCAGAAAACATCATTACGTTCAACAGAAACCGAATAAAGATGAGAGGTGATTAAATGCTTGACAAGTTGAAGAGCATAGAGGAGCGTTATGAGCGTCTCTCAAAGGAACTTTCCAGGAAA
>JALTHX010000191.1:0-2643 GCA_027076005.1 Caldisericaceae bacterium | reverse complement strand
TTTTTACCCATTTCCCTTGCACTTCTTAGGAGCATTATATCATATATCTCTATATATTGTAAAGCATTAATACTTTTTCAGGAAACCCTAATTAACTCCATTAGTATTGCCAATTCCGTAAAGGTAATATTCCGGGAATTCAATAGTTCGTCAGCGTGTATTAGATTTCACCTCGAGCCATTCACTGGCACTTGAAAAATCCCTGAACACTCTTAGTTGAAACGGAATATTCTGTAATTCCATGAAAACCTCAAGCATTCTGCCCATTCCAAATGATACATCATCAGATACAACAATTGCCGTTTTCCCTCCGGCTCTAACATGAGAAAACTTCTTTACAGCTTTTACAAGAGCCTTAAGATCTTCAGCTGTTAAACGGTTTAAGTTAGCTTGCGATAAATCCCACAGTATATACTTTGTAGGTCTGGATGCATAATACGACTCTAAGGCGTTCACAAGTTCCTTTGTTGTCGGGATACCGATAACCTTCCGTATTGACATATTACCCAGAATAGTTGTGCTAATTTCAGCCATTTTAGCCCTTTATAATTCAATTATATAAGTTAATAGCCCAACGAAAAGTCAACCCTATAAAAGAGCTTTTCTTTTCTTATAAATCGAAGAGCATTTTCTACAGCTTCTTTTGTGTTTATTCTGTGCGATTCAATGGAAAAGCCTGCAATATGAGGCGATAAAACTACATTTTCAAGCTCGTGAAAAGGCAACCGTGAGGGGAGTACATGTTCTGTTAAGTCACCATACCTCTTAGGGTAGATGTACCATGAGTCTATCCCCGCAGCAGCAAGTATGCCCTTTTTCAGCGAGTTATAAAGAGCCTCTTCGTCCACAACTGCACCCCGGGAAACATTTACCAGGACCTTGCCTTTCATTTCTTTTAGTATATCCCGGTTCACGAGCCCTCTCGTTTCTGCAGTTAGGGGAACAGCAACAACCGTATAGTCTGCCTCTTTACAGACATAGGCTGTTTTATCCGGGGTATAAAGAGCATCAACCCGTATCAGATTACCGCTTGCCTTTGTCAGCCTGCGTTTTGTACCTATAACCCGCATTCCGAAAGCCTTACCAATTCCGGCAATTTCTCCTCCTATGCTTCCCAGGCCCAGAACCCCGAGTATTTTACCGTGGAGTTCCACGTTCATATTTTTCTGCTCATATCCCCTTATCCATACCCCTCCGCGTAAAGCCCTGTCTCTAATTAAAACTTTTTTGGCAGCTGCCAGCAGAAGCGCCCAGGCAACCTCCGAAACAGCATACTTGTTTGCATGGGTATTGCAGACCAATATATCACCGCGTTTCTTTAGATAATCAAAATCGAGAGAATCTACTCCCGCATAGTAGAACTGAATAAGTTTTAGCTTCTTTGCAGATGCAATCTGTTCTTTAGATATATGCCCACCTAAAAATATATCCGTATCGACAATTTCCCTATCCACATCTTCCTTATGAACTGCAAACACGATATTTATATTTTCAAGTTCCGAAAGAGGAGTAATAGCCTCTTCCCAGATATCGCTCTTTACAGACTTAATAAGAACTTTAACATGATCCCTCATTGTAAAAATTACTATAGCCGATTTACGCTTTTGCTGCAATTAGCAGCTTGTTATTCTTCGTATTTATATAAAAACCCTGTATTCCCGAAGGGCTACAGGGTTTATACAGTCTTTTCGAGAATTAATCTAATTTACAGTACTGGCAAGTGAACTAATATCTATTGGTACGGTAGTCTTGCTATCGCTTGAAACCAGCACATTAGAGACAAAACCAAGAGTCGTTATATATGCACCGGTTGAATTATACTCTGCAACTGCTAAGTCGTACTTCCCCTCTGCAAGAAAGGGGATTACATAGCTTAGAGATCCGTCTTCAGCTGTTTCAACTTTAGCGCTGGCTACTGCATTAGGAAACCTCGGTTCGGAGGTATCAGGATCCGTATATACAGGATCGTCATCTTCTGAATTGTTCCAGGTCCCGTCCTCATAGGCGAACACCGTTATGTTACCGGTTCCAGAATAGTTAGCAACCTCACCTCCAATTTTACCTGCCTCATTATTAACGACAAGACGAATTGTAGGTTTAAGTATGTATCTGCTGTCCCCGGTTACCACTATCGCTTTTCTTACATCAAAATCCGCCGTAACTTCAACGGTACCGTTAACAGGAACTTCAAAAGCACCTGTTGCCTTATATCCGGAAACTCCGCCACTTGGAGCAAAGAGAGGCGCATTAGGAGTACCATCATTAAATGTTATATAACAGTCCGGATTCTGCGGAGTACTGCCGTCTGCGGGCATTGCCTGATTACCCAGAATAAAACGGATTTGAGTATATTTGCCGCCGTATAGCTTAAGTTCTCCAAGCATTTCACTCACCCCTCCTGTGAGATTAAGAAGGTTAAAGCTCTTAGGACCTGTAAATCCGCTCATTATAAGCCATTCATCGGAATCCGATCTGTGATACTGTATTTCATTAACAGTGATCCACACCCCCGACACATTCGTAGCATCTATCGGAGAATCGGTGATGCTTAAGCTTAAAGTACCCGTTTGAGTAAAGAACTGGCAGCTCATGAATCCAACCGCAACAACAACTGCCGCTCCGGCCAGTAGAATAATAATTGTT
>JALTHX010000190.1:0-2669 GCA_027076005.1 Caldisericaceae bacterium | reverse complement strand
TCCGGGCAATCCCGTTTCAACAGCGTTCTGCTCGTTTTTTTATCTTATTCCCGCATTAAAGAAGATGATGGGATATAAGGAATATTCTCACAAGCACATTGCAGCTAAGTTATTGCACCCAATGACAAAAAGGAATGATAGGGTTCATTTTAACAGGGTAAAGGTGGAATTTAAGGATAATAATTTTTATGCTGAGCCGTTTGAAACTCAGGGCTCAAATATTATCGAATCCATAGCCCAATGCAACGGGTTTGCTATGGTTGATAGCGATAGAATAGGGGAAATAGGTGAAGGAGAAGAGGTTAAGGTCTTTTTGTATGATTTTGAATCCGTGTTTGAAAAGTGAAAGGCGGAACGATACAAAAGGCAGGGTTAATTCTTTTACATAGTAATAAATTTACGTATTATATTAAGAAATGTTATGGCGCTGAGATCGGGGGGTAGGTTTTATGATCACAATCAATTTTTTCACTCTATTAAGGCTCGAAATGGGAATAAACGGTATAGAAATCCACCTTAATGAGCCTATGAAAGTTGGGGATGTTTTAATGAAAAGTGAAAAAATTCTTAAAAAGCCTTTTTTGTATAGCCTGCTTGATGGAGGATCTTTGTTAGACCGCACAATTATACTGTTAAACGGCAGGAATATTCGCCACATAAATTCTCTTAATACATTGGTAAAAAATGGAGATAGGATAGATATATTTCCACCTGGCGGAGGGGGCTGATATTTACAAGGAAGAGAACGTTTTTTCAAGAAGCATTCTTACTTTTTCAGAAGAAAAGTTGGACATTATACGCAATTCTTCTATAGCAATAATGGGCATAGGCGGTTTGGGCTGTGTAGTTAGCGAAATTTTAGTTAGATTGGGTGTAGGAAAACTTGTTATTGCTGATAATGGCATAGTGGAAGAATCTAATTTAGGAAGGCAATCACTATATTATGTTGAAGACTTGGATAAGAAAAAAACAGAGGTTGCAAAAAACAAGCTTGAAAAAATGACAGGGTGTACAAGTATAGAAGAATATTTTTTTGATGTTAGAAGTAAAGAAACTAAGAAAATTATTCATTCTGTGAACGGCATTGCGGATTGCTTAGATAATTATGAAAGCAGATTTGCATTGGAAAACTATTTGTATGATAACCAATTCTTGGTGCATGGCGGCGTTGAGAGAGATTTTGGACAAATCACAACAATTGTAAAAAATAAGACCTTAAAGTTGTCTGATATATATTATAATATTAAAATATATAATGAAACGATTGCGGTTTCTCCCATCTCTGTATTTGCTATTGGAAGCTTGATGGCTCAAGAGGTAATGAATAATATAATAGGCACTCCTATGCTCATTAATAAATTATTTATCGTTGAACTGTCAGATTTTTCTTTTACCACATTGGAGTTGAAATGAAGTGTGTGAAAATAAATATTTCTCTTGAATTAATTTTTAAATATATGTAAAATTGTATAATTATTATAAGAAAGGATTCGGGCATTTCGTATTTAAATTCTTTAATTTAGTTAAGATTGGAGGGGTAGATGAAGCTTTTAACGATCAATATTGATAAGTGTACCGGCTGCAGGGCCTGTGAGTATGCGTGTTCATTTGTACACACAAGCGAATTTAATCCTTTGGACTCCAGGATACACGTTAGTGAGTTTCTTGATGATTTTGTTTTCATTCCATCTGTTTGTACCCAATGTGAAGATGCTTATTGCGTAAGTGTTTGCCCGACTCACGCTCTAAGTAAAAATACTGCAACTGGGATTGTGGAATTTGACAAAGATAAATGCATAGGCTGTAAACAGTGTGTTATGGCATGTCCTTGGGGTTCAATAAAATTGAATCATGCAGGAAAAGAGATTATAAAATGCGATATGTGCGGTGGAGACCCTGAATGCGTAAAGGTATGCCATGCAAAGGCTTTAGAGTATTCTGAGGTTGAAGATATGGTTATGGATAAGAAACATAGAAATGCCATACAATATAAAGAACTAATAACACAGCAGGAGGGGGTGTAATATGATAAAAG
This sequence comes from Caldisericaceae bacterium, assembly GCA_027076005.1. Taxonomy (GTDB): domain Bacteria; phylum Caldisericota; class Caldisericia; order Caldisericales; family Caldisericaceae; genus S016-85. The sequence goes on along the minus strand of JALTHX010000190.1, from coordinate 634 downwards.
GTGGATATGTAGGAAAAATATTAAGAGTTAATTTAACCGATGGCAGTGTTAATATTGAAGACACAAGGGAAGATTGGGCTGAAAAATATGTTGGCGGTAGAGGCTATGGCACAAGAATAATGATGGAAGAGGTCGATCCAAAGGTTGACCCATTATCTGAGGACAATAAAGTTATCATAGCTACAGGGCCACTTTCTTCTACTTATGCTCCATCCTCGGGCAGGGTTATGGTTATAACAAAGGGTGCTCTAAACGGTGCCATAGCGTGCTCCAACTCAGGGGGTCATTTTGGAGCTGAATTAAAAAGAGCCGGTTTTGATTTTATAATCATAGAGGGCAAAGCTGAAAAGCCTGTATATTTATGGATAAATAAAGGCTCTGTAGAAATTAGAGATGCATCTGATATGTGGGGGAAAAACGTCAAAGAGGCCGATAATATAATGAAGGAATTCACACATCCCGAAGCAGGAACACTTGAAATTGGACCCGCAGCAGAAAAACTGTCGTTGATATCGAATGTAACTTTCGACGGTCACAGAGCGGCAGGGAGAACAGGTGTTGGCGCCGTGCTTGCGAGTAAGAACTTAAAAGGTATGTCAGCAAGAGGAAATCTTGGTATAAAGGTAGCGGATAA
>JALTHX010000189.1:0-7987 GCA_027076005.1 Caldisericaceae bacterium | reverse complement strand
TTTCTTTGGGTAATTTAATGAAATATTTTAAGGTAGTGGTTTCTGAGTCCGGTAATACTATTTATGCTGACCCAACACTACTTTCATATAAAAAATCCGACAGCACTGAGAAACTTGATTTTTCTTTACCTCCAAAAATTAAAAAGGTGGAAAACAACGGTAAAACTCAGTATATCATATATGCAGATGCCTCAAATTACAAAGATAAGCTGAATTTTACCGAAAGAAGCGGGGCAAATCCGCCAAAAATTGTAATAAATACAAATTCTATTTCCGTATCAGGAGCAAAGGTTGTATTAAATGGCTCAAAACCTGTTAATAAAGGCGGAGTACTTTCCGGAAGAATAATAGTGATTGACCCAGGGCATGGAAGTTATTCGGGGCCGTATCTTGATACCGGTGCAACTGGCCCGACCGGAGTAAAAGAGGGTGCTGTTGTCCTTGAGATTGCGAAACGGCTTAAAGCATTGCTTGAAAAGGACGGTGCAACGGTTATTTTGACACACGACACATTGGATAACCCCAACAACCCTACGCTTGCCCAGAGGTGTGCAATAGCGAATAACTCAGGCGGAGATTTGTTTATGTCTATTCACTTGAATGCATCTGTAAGCAGAGAGGCACACGGAACAGAAACGTACTATTGGCATAGTGACTCTTTGAAATTTGCTGAGGCAATTCAGCACAGCCTCGTTACAGAGCTTGGTACAACTGACAGAGGAGTAAAAAGAGATTATCTATATGTTTGCAGAAATGTCACCACAATGCCTGCAATATTGGCCGAAGTTGTATTTGTTTCGAACCCGCATGAAGAAGCACTCTGCAAACAATCTACCTTTCTCGATAAAGTGGCTAAGGCATTTGAAGACGGTATAATAAAATATCTTACTAATGGCGGATAGAGATTCCTATATTGGTATTTTTGATTCCGGTGTTGGAGGGCTTGCAGTTGTAAATACTCTCCTAAAGACGTTCCCTAAGGAAAACATTATTTATATTGCGGATTCAAAGAATTTTCCTTATGGGACAAAGACTGAGAGTCAGATAAAAGCGTTTTCTACACGAATCGTCCGCTATCTTATTCAAGAAAATGTAAAAGCAATAATTGTTGCCTGCAATACGGTTTCTTCAATATCTCTACCTGAGCTTAAAAAAATTGCTGGCAATATCCCTGTTTTTGGTATGGTGCAGGCTGGGGCTTCTCTTGCTTTGAAGAAAACTAAAAATTTTCGGATTGGTGTAATATCTACTCCTTTGACTGCGAAGATGCATGCGTATAAAAAAGCATTTCAACTCTTGAACAACCGGACGAAAGTTTTTGAAGTTGGTTCTCAGGAGCTTGTGAACCTCGTTGAGGATGGAAACAGTGAAAATAAAATTGCTTTTTCTCTTGCGCAGCAAAAACTCTCGGGAATGCTGAATGAAGGAATAGATACTCTCGTTCTTGGGTGTACTCATTTCCCTTTTCTTTATAAGGTAGTAAGAAGCGTTGTAGGTGAATTCATTACTATAGTGGATCCTTCTGAGGAGTTAAGTTTCCAACTTAAACAATCTTTGTCGAGTACTTCTTTAATAAAATTTTCGGGAAAGCCAAGAAGAATTTTCCTTACGACAGGCGATAAAGAAGAATTTCTTGCAAAGGCAAAAATATTTCTGAATTTGAAAGGATATAATGTAAATAAAATAGGAATTTAAAAAATTTCTCTTGAAATACTTGATTTTTTAGCAGTTATCTATAAAATATGCTTGTGCGGGGTGTGGCGTAGTTTGGTAACGCGCATGGTTTGGGACCATGAGATCGGAGGTTCGAATCCTCTCGCCCCGACCAGGAAGAGGTTGCGCCCATAGCTCAGTAGGATAGAGCAACGGATTTCTAATCCGTCGGTCGCTGGTTCAAATCCGGCTGGGCGCGCCATAGGTGGTGGGTGTAGCTCAACGGTTAGAGTACCGGACTGTGGATCCGGTTGTTGGGAGTTCGAGTCTCCTCACCCACCCCAGCGAGTAAAGTACTGGGTTATTGCGCCCATAGCTCAGTAGGATAGAGCGGCGGATTCCTAATCCGCAGGCCACAGGTTCAAATCCTGTTGGGCGCACCAGAAGAGGCGCCTATAGCTCAATGGATAGAGCGGCGGACTTCGGATCCGTTGGTTGCGGGTTCGACTCCTGCTAGGCGCGCCATGTTTTATATTACAGGTGGGTCCTTGGCTCAATTGGTAGAGCAACGGACTCTTAATCCGTGGGTTGCGGGTTCAAGTCCCGCAGGACCCACCATTTTTATGACTATAAAACAGAGGGAAGTGCGAGGGTGGCGGAATTGGAAGACGCGCTGGACTTAGGATCCAGTGGGGAGACCCATGCGGGTTCAAGTCCCGCCCTTCGCACCATTTTTATATTAGAAAGGAGTAAAAGATGGAATACAAAATCAAAGAGCAATCAAAAACGAAAATTGTTTTTGAGGCACAAAACAACAAAGCAGAAATAGAAGATGCCAAGAAAAATGTATATAAAAAGCTTATTAATAAGGTAAGAGTTCCTGGTTTCAGACAGGGTAAGGCTCCGTATGAAATAGGTGCACCATTTGTTGGCCAAGGCAGGCTTTTGGAAGAAGCTGTCGACTTACTTCTTCAAAAAGATGTCGATGAGTTTATTGAAAAAGAGAAGATTAACCCTATTACCCGGCCAGAGGTAAAAATTGATAAAATTACAGAACAAGAACTTATATGCACTCTTACCATGGAATTTCTCCCTGAGGTAACAGTAGACATACCTGATAAAATAGAGATTTTATTTAATGATGAGGGTATAGAAAAGCAGGTAGAAGATAAAATTAAGGAGCTCCAAAAAACCTTTACCGAGATTATGCCCGTGGAAAGGGTTGTTAAAGAAGGAGATCTCGTTGACCTTCAGTATAAAGTTGATGAAGTTAAAAACGCTGAGTGGAAAGATGTTGCGGTGGAAGTAGGAAAGAAACAATTTGTAAGAGATTTTGACGAAAAAATTATTGGAAAAACGAAAGGAGACGAATTTGAAGTAGAGTCTCAAAATATGAATGTTCGCGTAAAAATTATTGCAGTGAAAGAAAAAAATGTTCCGGATATAAATGATGAACTTGCAAAAGATGCAGGCTTCCATAGTCTTGAAGATATGAAGGAGAAAATAAAAGAAGAAGCTATTAAAAATAAAGAGCTTCAATTAGAAGAGACGAAAGGTAGCAATGCGTTGGATAAGTTAGCGGATGAGTTTAAAACCGAACTCCCTGAGAAATTTATAGAGGAAGAAGTAGAAAAACGCATTAAAGATGTAGAGAACCAGTATTTGAAGCATGGAATAAAGTTAGATGATTTATTGAAAGCTGAAAAGAAAACTATGGATGAGTTCAAAAAAGAGGTTCGAGAGGGAGTAGTTCAAGATATAAAAAAGGACCTCATTATAAGGTTTATTATTAAACAGAATGCTTTAAAAGTAAACGATGAAGAGATACAGAAAGAATTTGATAGATTTCTTGATGAACAAAACATTGAAAGAAAGAAAGCAAAACTTTCGGAAGATGTAAAAAGTATTATTGAGGATCAGCTTCTTCGGAAAAAGGCAATTTCATTCTTTGAAGAGCGTGCTATAATTAAAAAGCAAGGAGGCGATTAGCTTATGCCGATAGTTCCATTTGTTGTTGAACAAACAGGTAGAGGGGAAAAGAGCTATGATATTTTCTCTCGCTTGTTGAAGGATAGAATAGTTTTTTTGACAGGTGAGATTCAGGGAGAAATCGCGGATTTGATTGTTGCTGAAATGCTTTTTCTTGAAGCACAGGATTCTGCATCTGATATTTATTTGTATATAAATAGCCCGGGGGGCGAAGTAATACCCGGAATGGCAATATATGACACGATGCAATATATAAAAGCTCCTGTTTCTACAATTTGCCTTGGACAGGCAGCGTCCCTTGCAGCGATACTGCTTGCTGCGGGTGAAAAAGGGAAGCGTTATGCGTTGCCTCATTCAAGAATTATGATTCACCAGCCGTGGGGCGGAGCACAGGGACAAGCAACTGATGTAGAGATTCAGGCAAAGGAAATATTAAGAATTAAACGTATGGGCAATGAGATTATTTCATTCCATACGGGCCAACCGTTGGAAAAAGTTCAAAAGGATACGGAGAGAGATTTTTTTATGTCTCCGGAAGAAGCAAAGTCTTACGGAATAATTGATAAGATTATAACACGTTCCGAAAATGTTTCTGGAGGTGGAAACAAGTAGTGAGCGATATAGAAGAACCACGTTGCTCTTTTTGCGGTAAAAAATACAATGAAGTAAATAAGCTTGTTGCAGGGCCAAATGGTGTTTATATATGCGATGAGTGTATACGAAAAGCTTATAATATTCTCCAAAAAGAGAGTTCCAAAAGGATTAAATTTAAGGTAAAGGATATCCCTAAACCTCGGGAAATTCACAGAAAATTAGATGAATATATTATAGGCCAGGAAGAAGCTAAAAAAGTTATTTCAGTTGCAGCATACAATCATTATAAACGGATTATTGCAAACAAGGGAGACGTGAATATAGAAAAGAGCAATATTCTCCTTATCGGCCCGACAGGCTCTGGGAAAACTCTTTTTGCCCGCGTACTTTCGCAGATTATAGGAGTCCCTCTTTCAATATCCGATGCAACCTCTCTTACTGAAGCCGGATATGTTGGGGAAGATGTTGAAACTATTATACAAAGATTACTTCAGCTTACGGACTTTGATGTAGGAAAAGCTGAAACAGGAATGGTTTATGTAGATGAAATAGATAAAATAGGAAGAAAAAGCGAGAATCCTTCAATTACTCGTGACGTATCAGGTGAGGGAGTCCAACAAGCACTTCTTAAAATTGTGGAAGGGACTATTGCAAATGTTCCTCCTGCCGGAGGCAGAAAACATCCATACCAAGAATTCATAAAAGTAAATACAAAAGATATTTTGTTTATAGCGGGTGGTACGTTCGAAGGATTGAAAGATATTTTAATAGAGAGAAACGGAAAACGTAAAATTGGTTTTGATTCGGAAAAAGAAATGAGCATTGAAGATATGAAGGTTACTCCCCAGGATCTTGTGAAGTTTGGTATGATTCCTGAATTTATAGGGCGCTTTCCCGTTGTTGCTCAGCTTAAACAACTAACACGCGAGGAACTTGTGCGAATTTTGGTAGAACCTAAAAATTCTTTAACAAAACAATATAAGCAGATTTTTGAACTGGATGAAATAGAGCTTACTTTTGAAAAAGAAGTATTAGAATATATTGCAGATAAGGCTTTAGAACTGGGGATTGGTGCACGTGGACTTAAAACTGTGTTAGAATGCTCAATGACGGAACTTATGTACACACTTCCTGAAATGAAGAACGTAAAGCACTGCATAATTACAAAGAAATTTTTGGAAGGCAGCGAGGATATAGTTTTACTTGATGTGAACAATAAAAGAACTTATCTGAAAAAAACTGCTTAGGATTTAGGAGGTTATATGGAAAAAAAATGGGAAGTAAGTAGCGCACCCTTAATACCACTAAGAAATATAGTGATATTTCCCTATATGGTGATTCCTCTTTTAGTGGGAAGGGCAAAATCTATTGCTTCAATTGAAAAAGCCCTCACAAACGGTAAAATGATTGTTCTTGCTACGCAGAAAAACGGGCTTGTAGAGGATCCCAAAGAAGAGGATGTTTATGATGTAGGAGTAGGAGCTGAAATCTTGCAGCTTCTTAAATTACCCGATGGAACTTATCGAATTCTTGTTGAAGGAATTCAACGTGTTAGAATTAAGAAGTTTGATGCAAGCGGAAATTATTGGAAAGTGGAAGTGGAACCTATTGAAACTCAGACGGGGGGAAAAACCCTCAGGCAAGATGCATTAATACGCCTTGTAACAGAGAAGTTTACGGTTTATGCGGATTTAAATAAAAAAGTACCTCAGGATATTCTTGTTTCACTTGCGAATACTATTGAACCGGAGCGTTTTGCGGATGTTGTTGCATCTAATATGTTCCTTAGTGTTGAGGAAAAACAGAATTTGCTTTCTATTATTGATGTAACAGAGAGGTTAAAACAAATTGCACAAATTCTTGAAAGAGAGATTACTATTTTAGAACTTAGTAGAAAGATTGATGATGAAGTGAGAAGCAAGATTGAAAAGAGCCAGAAAGAATATTTCTTACGAGAAAAGTTAAAAGAAATAGAAAAAGAGCTTGGCGAAGCAGGAGAAGAAGCAGGAGAAATTGGTGAATATAAAAAACGGCTCAAAGGACGTAAACTTCCTGAATATGTAAAGGACAAGATTGAAGAGGAATTAGAAAGATTAAAGAAGATTCCGGTGATGAGCCCTGAAAGTGGCGTAATAAGAAATTATCTTGATTGGCTTATTGACTTGCCTTGGGATAAACACACAAAGGACCGCATTAATGTTAAAAAGGCTAAGGAAATTTTAGATAAAAATCATTATGATCTTAAGAATGTAAAAGAGCGTGTTCTGGAGCTTATTGCCGTAAAAAAACTTACGAAAAATATAAAAGGCCCTATTATTTGCCTCGTAGGCCCTCCAGGGGTTGGTAAGACCTCATTAGGTAGGTCTGTTGCCGAGGCGTTAGGGAGAAAATTTGTGCATGTTTCTCTGGGCGGAATTAGAGACGAAGCTGAAATAAGAGGTCATAGAAGAACGTATGTTGGTGCGATGCCCGGAAGAATAATTCAGGGAATTAAACAGGTGAATGTGAAAAACCCTGTGTTCCTTTTAGATGAAATTGACAAAGTAGGAGCAGATTTTAGAGGAGATCCCACAGCTGCTTTGCTTGAGGCTCTTGACCCTGAGCAAAATAATGCGTTTTCTGACCACTACATAGAACTGCCTTTTGATCTATCTGAAGTTCTTTTTATCACTACTGCGAATATAGTTGATACAATTCCCCCGGCGCTATTGGACAGAATGGAGCTTATCTCTCTTCCGGGGTATATTGATGAGGAAAAAGTTCATATTGCACGCGAATTTATTATTCCCAAACAGTTGAAAGCGCATGGCCTTACAGATAAAGACCTGGAAATTTCTAAAAAAGCCTTGTATAGAATTGTGCGTGAATATACGAGAGAAGCAGGGCTAAGAAATATTGAGCGTATGATAATGAAAATTATGCGTAAGGTGGCAAAGAAGAAAGTAGAAAAAGGATTTAAAAAGATTAAGGTAACAGACAAAAACCTTGAAAAATACCTTGGCAATTCGATTTTCCTAACAGGAATTCAGGAGAAAAAAAGTAGAGTTGGTGTTGTTTGTGGGATGGTAGTTACTCAGGTAGGTGGGGATATCGTTTATATAGAAGCTACAAAAATGAAAGGCAAAGGCAACCTGATCCTTACCGGGCAGCTTGGAGATGTAATGAAAGAAAGTGCCCAGGCCGCTTTGAGCTATGTTCGTTCCCATGCTAAATTACTTGGTGTAGATCCTAACTTTAATGAAAAATTCGATATTCATATTCATGTACCCGAAGGAGCTATCCCTAAAGAAGGACCTTCTGCCGGGGTTGCAATTTTTACGGCACTTGTTTCGATACTTACCGGTAAAGCCGTTAATAAAGATGTTTCAATGACAGGTGAGATTACGTTGAGAGGTAGAGTCCTTCCTGTTGGTGGAATCAAAGAAAAGGTGTTAGGTGCTTACCGTGCAGGGATAAAAACTATTGTTTTGCCTGCACAGAATAAAAATGATTTGAAAGAGATCCCTAAAGAAGCAAAGAACAAACTAAAATTTGTTTTAATAGAAAACGTGGAGGAGGCATTAAAAGTATCATTTGAAACTTGATGTTGGCAGTTCATTAAAAGAAGAAAGAGAGGAACAAAATTTAACTCTTGAAGAGGTTGCAAAAAAAACTCTTATAAGAGAGTATTATCTTGAGCAGATTGAGAATAATGAATTTAAGCAGTATGACGGGTTTATTAATGCCTATATAAGGAAATATGCAGAGGTTC
>JALTHX010000188.1:0-2700 GCA_027076005.1 Caldisericaceae bacterium | reverse complement strand
TGATAAACTAAAATCTCTATCTTCAAATATTCCAAATAATACTCCTATGAAAAAGAATGATTTCGTATATAATTTTAGTGAGGCAACTAAATGATATTTCGTATAGAAAATTAAATGAGGCAACACGCCTTGTAAATTTTTATTGCTCATAATTTGTATATTTAATAAAAGAATTTTGTCAAACTAAAATTTTTAAGCAGTTTTATCGTGCCCATTTGTAAAATTGCGAAAATTTTCTATAATCAAACTTAATATGAAAAGAATACTGAAATGCGTTAGGTGTGGAAAAGAATATCCCGTGGATATTCCACGCTACCGTTGTGATTGTGGGGGACTGCTTGACGTAAAGATTGAAAAGGAAAAGAGTGATGATTTTTCCAGCTTAAAGGAGGTATGGAAAAAAAGAAAAAGCAGCAGTAAGCCTGCAGACGAAAGTGGTGTGTGGAGATTCAGAGAGTTAGTTTTTAATTTTGATGAAAAAGATATCATAACATTCCCCGAAGGAAAGACAAACCTTTACAAATTACCGGATAATATCCTTGATGTTGCTGCACTATTTGCAAAACATGAAGGGGAAAATCCAACGGGCTCTTTCAAAGACAGGGGAATGACTATTGGCATTTCATTTGCAAAAAAACTCGGGTATAAAATGGTGATTTGTGCCTCTACGGGCAATACGTCTGCGTCGCTTGCTGCATATGCTGCTCGTGCTGGTTTGAAAGCAGTGGTGTTTATTCCTGATGGGAAAATTGCATTTGGAAAACTTTCCCAGGCATTGGCCTATGGTGCAAAAACCCTTCAAATACAAGGTGATTTTGACGATGCAATGAGTGCAGTGCAGGAAATTGCTTCAAAACACAGGATATATTTACTTAACTCTCTCAACCCTATACGTCTTGAAGGCCAGAAAACAATTATGATTCATACGCTCGAACAACTTAATTGGAATATACCCGATTGGTTTGTGCTTCCAGGTGGGAATTTGGGTAATACCACTGCGTTTGGCAAAGCACTGATGGAGTTGAAGGAACTCGGTATAATTGATAAAGTGCCACGCCTTGCTGTGATACAGGCGGAAAATGCAAATCCATTTTATCTTGCTTATAAGAGTGGTTTTGAGAAATTTGAGACTGTAAAAACAGAAACAGTTGCAACTGCGATACGCATAGGAAACCCCGTAAACTACGAAAAGGCAAAAAGAAGCATAGGGTTTACAAACGGGGTTGTCGAGCAGGTAAGCGACGAAGAGATTATGCTTGCAAAGGCACGGCTTGATAGGATGGGCATTGGATGCGAGCCTGCATCAGCTGCGTCACTTGCAGGTGCGAAAAAGCTTAGAGAAAAGGGTATTATAAAGCGAAGCGATACGGTTGTTATTTTACTTACAGGTAATTTGCTTAAGGATCCTGGTGCAACAACGGATTTCCATCTGGGCAATATGCATATTGGCGACGGTTTACGTAATGCGCCTGAAAAAATTGAAAATAGCCAGAAGGAAATAGAAGAAAAGATAAAAAAAATTTTAGGGGAGTGAAGCTATGGTTGTAATGAAGTTTGGGGGAACCTCTGTAGGTAGTGCCGAGGCAATAAGAAGGGTTGGAAAAATTGTTAAGGAAAATAATGAAACAAAAGTTGTTGTTGTGTCTGCATTGAGTGGTACGACAGATGCACTCACACAGTTAGCAAAGTACGCAGAAAAAGGAAACAAACGTTACAGAGATATCTTTACTGCAATACGGGAAAGATACAGGGATGTGTGCAATGATTTATTTGGAGAAACCTTACCAGAAACGGAAGAACTTTTGGATTTTTTACTTAACATTTTAGAGAGTGTTAAAGTGCTGGCAGAAGTCACGCCGAGGGCGTTGGATACAATTCAATCCTTTGGAGAGAGAATGAGCACAAGAATTGTAAGTAAGTATTTGAACAAAATTGGTGTAAAGTCTGTACTTGTGGATGCCACCAGTTTTATTATTACAAACGATAATTTTGGTAATGCTACTCCTCTGTACGATATCTCGCGCAGAAAGGCGCAGAATCTATTTGCAAGACTATTCAAAAATGGTGCTGTTCCTGTTGTAACAGGATTTATTGGAAGCACAACGGAGGGTGCTATTACCACTCTCGGACGTGGAGGCAGTGACTTTACAGCAACAATTGCAGGAAATTTGCTTGATTCAAGAGAAGTGTGGATATGGACGGATGTAAATGGTGTGATGACTGCAGATCCGAAGATTGTAAAGAATACTTCTTCCATAGATGAAATTTCCTACAATGAAGTGGCTGAACTTTCATACTACGGTGCAAAAGTACTTCATCCTCGAGCGCTATTGCCTGCAATGAGCAAAAAAATTCCTATAAGAATTCTCAATACGTTCCAACCAGAGTTTAAAGGCACATTAATTACAGAAAAGATAAAAGAAGAAGGGAATATAAAATCCGTCACGATGATTGATCACATTTCTCTCGTCAATGTAAAAGGAAAAGGCATGCTTGGTGTCCCGGGAATAGTTGCTCGCTTATTCAGATGTGCATATGAGGCAGGAAGTAATATACTGATGATTTCCCAGGCATCTTCCGAACAGAACATCAGTTTTGCTGTAAACGAGGAGAGTATAAAACCACTCTTAAAAATACTCAAGGAAGAATTTGGGAAAGAGCTTTCCGAAAAAGCCATTGAAGAAATTTTGTACAGGGAAG
>JALTHX010000187.1:0-8070 GCA_027076005.1 Caldisericaceae bacterium | reverse complement strand
CTTTTGCATAACGCAAATCCCTGGAAAGGTCGATACGTACAATAGTGATTTCTTTTAGCCTCTCGTCATCCAATCTTAAAAAGTAATTCATTAATTCTCTTTCTATGGCGGACTTAATCCGCGCTCTTCTCAGCTCGCTCATATACTAAAAGTGTAATCCTTTCATAAAAATAAGCAACAGGCCCACAATGATAAGCAAAATACCTGATACTACCTCTATTGCGTGGAAATATTTTCTGATTTGCTTAAACGCAACAAAGAACTTGTTAATTGCCCAGGCCGTAAGAATAAAAGGAATTCCGAGCCCTAAAGAATAAACCGAAAGTAAAATTATTCCTTTTGTCATTGTGGTATACGTGCTTGCAGCAGCAAGAATAGCACCGAGTATTGGGCCCACGCACGGCGTCCAGCCCGCTGCAAATGCAATCCCTATTAAATACGCACCGATAAGGGTTGTACTGTTCGACCTTTTAACCTGTACCTTTTTTTCATAGTTTAAAAATTTAATTCGTATTATTCCGGCGGTATGCAAACCAAAAAAAATAATAATAATTCCTGCAATAATTTTGAACGTATTCATATGCCTTGACAAAACTTTTCCGACGAATGTCGCAGACACGCCAAGCAAAATAAACACTGTAGAGAACCCTAAAACAAATGCAATAGAATTAATAATTATTTTCTTTGACGAAATTTCACCTGCCTGGATCTCTTGCAGGGAAGCACCCGAAATATATGAAATATATGCCGGTATTAGCGGCAAAACGCACGGCGATACAAAAGAAAGAATTCCCGCAATTAAAGCAGTAATAATAGAAACATTAGTCATTTATCAATCAACTCCTTTCGTTTTTGTTACATTGTAAAGTAAACCTGTTTTTTATACAAGCAGCACGGCAAGTATGCCTGTTAAGAAAATGCCGTCGAATGTACCGGCACCGCCGATGCTTGCAACGGGTGCACTTAAATCGGTTATTCTATCGAGATTCATCAAATCAGCGCCAATTAAAGTTCCTAATGTCCCGCCTATGTATGCAACAACAGTGGGGGAACGAAACGCAAGGACAAGAGCCGTTATAACGGCAACGAGCGGTGGAATAAAAGTGGGAATTGCAATACCGACACCTTTGACAGGTTTTGCAAAATGGTGGCAAACAGAAGTTACAATAATAACGGCAATGATAGAGGCAAAAAACATCCAGAATCTGCCCATTGCAAGAAGGCGCACAAGCTCATAAATGGCAAGCAGAGTTGGGATAACGGCACCGCCGAGGTTCACTGCAATGACAGTTTCTTTCTTCTGCGCAGTAGGTACGTTGTAGTGCATACCGTAAAAATTGACTTCTCCCTGCTGAACCATATCTGTTTTGGATTCAATTTTATCAATGGGAATATTCACCATACTCCCAAAAAGTACTAACCAGAAAAGGGAATATCCTACGGCCGGGGAAAGCCCTAATTTTGCAAATACGGCAACTATACTGCCTGCATATAGGAAAAATAGCACAGGAAAAAGCAAAACAAGCAGAAACAGAAGTATAAAGAAGAATGGAAGCGCTATCGGCAAAAAATTATAGTTTTTATTCATTTAAATCACCTTCGTTTTTGGTTTAATTATAATGTTTTTATTACTTTCGCAAAATTTTGCCGAAGTACCCCCTCCAACAAATACGGATTAAGCTAATGAAAAAGGTTACGGCAAATCCTCGCTCGCTTTATCTCCAATAATTATAAATTTAATGGGTATTTTAAAATAATGAAACAGCTTTTCTCTTTGTTAAAAATAAAGCCCCCTCTTACGGGGGGCTTTTGTATTTCGTTAATTACTTTTTGTATTAATATCCGGGATACTGCGGTGCTGGAGTAGGTTTTTCTTCTTTGCTGGGAATAGTGCTTACAATTGACTCCGTGCTTAGGAGAAGGGATGCAATGCTTTCTGCATTCTGCAAAGCGCTCCTTACAACTTTCAACGGGTCGATGATGCCTGCTTTGAACATATCCTCATACTTTCCTGTTTCTGCATTAAATCCAATATTTTTATCGGATTCCATTACTTTATGAAGTGCAATAATTCCGTCATAGCCAGCATTCTGTGCAATAAGCTGGAGAGGCTCTTTTAGAGCTTTTTTCACAATTTCAACACCTGTTTTCTCATCACCTTCAGCTTTGATCTTGTCAAGTGCGGGGATAACGTTCATATAAACTGTCCCGCCGCCTGCAATGATACCTTCGGCAAGTGCGGCTTTAGTTGCAGACACTGCATCTTCCACTCTATGTTTCATTTCTTTCATAGCAGTTTCTGTTGCACCGCCAACTTTAATAATTGCTACTCCGCCGGAAAGCTTTGCAAGCCTCTCTTCAAGTTTTTCTTTATCATAGCTTGAAGTAGTTGTTTTGATTTGCTCTCTAATCTGCTTAACCCTTGCTTCGATATCTTCTTTCTTGCCTTTCCCGCCAACAATGGTCGTGTTGTCTTTATCAACTTTGACACTGTCCGCGCGGCCGAGCATATCAAGAGTTACACTTCCGAATTTAAGGCCCAAATCTTCGGAGATTACCTGCCCGCCAGTGAGAGTTGCAATATCTTGGAGCATTGCTTTTCTTCTGTCGCCGAATCCGGGTGCTTTAACTGCGCAGCAGCTGAATGTACCTTTAATTTTGTTCAAAACAATAGTTGCAAGCGCCTCGCCTGTAATATCATCCGAGATAAGGAAGAACGGCTTTCCTGACTGAACAATTTTTTCAAGCAGCGGGAGGAAATCCTGAACCGACGAAACTTTTTTGTCAGTGATTACGATATAAGGATCCTTTAACTCTACTTCCATTCTATCGGGGTCAGTTACAAAATACGGGGAAACATACCCTCTGTCAAACTGCATTCCTTCAACAGTTTTCACTTCAATTCCAAGTCCTTGAGACTCCTCTACCGTGATGACTCCGTCTTTCCCTACTTTATCAACTGCATCTGCAATTGCTTTTCCCACTCCGGGAATTTTTGAAGAAACAGTACCAATCTGTGCAATTTCTTCTTTTGTAGAGATATCTTTCTTGAGTTTTTTCATCTCTTCCAAAGCAACTTCCACAGCTTTATCCATACCCTTTTTAAGAAGAAGAGGGTCTGCCCCTGCAGTAACATTTTTTACGCCTTCGTCAATCATTACCTGTGCAAGCACTGTTGCCGTAGTAGTTCCGTCGCCTGCTACATCTTCTGTTTTTGAAGCAACTTCTTTCACAAGCTGTGCCCCGATATTTTCATTAGGGTCTTCGAGTTCAATTTCTTTCGCAATTGTAACACCGTCATCCGAAAGAGCGGGAGAACCGAATTTCCTCTCAAGTGCTACGTGCCTTCCTTTCGGACCAAGTGTTACTTTTACTGTATTCGCTAATTTGTCTACACCTTCTTGAATTGATTTTCTTACTTCTGATCCAAAGATAATTTGTTTTGCATCCATATCACACCTCCTTACTTAATAATCGCGAGAACATCGCTCTCAGAGAAAATTAGATACTTTTCTCCGTTAAGCTTCACTTCCGTGCCCGCATACTTAGAGAAAATCACAGTGTCTCCCTCTTTCACTTCAGGTGCCACTTTCTTTCCGTTATCAAGAGTTCTTCCAGAACCAACTGCAACTACTTTACCTCTCTGAGGTTTTTCCTTCGCGGTGTCTGGCAATACAATGCCTGATTTTGTTTTTTCTTCATTTTCTTCAAGCTTTACTACAATTCTGTCTCCAACTGGTACTATTTTAGCCATAATCAGCCTCCTTATGCAAAATTTTAGCACTCTAAGCTTTCGAGTGCTAAAATTATTATATACATTCAATAGGATATGTCAAGAGTTTTGCAAAAAAATTTTTAAAAGTTAAAAATAACTTGTTAATAACGGTTTCTCACGGAGAAATCCAAAATTATTTTTTGTTTAGTATCTCCTTGAAGGCAGTTGAATCCATAATCTTTTTTACCGCATCTTCCGTGAGTTTACTTGTAACATGAGTATATTTCATTGTTGTGTTTAATGAGCTGTGCCCCAAAAGCTCGCTTATCGTAATAGGGCTCACGCCGGATTCAAGAGCAAGCGTTGCAAACGTATGCCTGAGTTTATGCGGGGTAATGCGTTTTGTAATACGTGCTTTCTTTACGTACTTCTTAACAATAAGTTGTACGGAAAGAGGGGTAAATTTTCCGCCATACTTGTTTATAAAGAGATATTTTCCTTTATAGTTCCTTATTTTAAGGTAACGTCTCAAAAGCAAACTCAGATCATCCGCAATAGGAATTATTCTTTCTTTTTCCCCTTTTCCTAAAATCCTTACGTTGTTTGCCCTTAAATCGATATCATCTATTAAAATGTTCGTAAGCTCGCTCACACGAACGCCCGTATAAAGAATAAAGGATAACAGTGCAAAATCTCTCAGATTACCTTTTGCCCCGCTGAGTAATTTTGCAACTTCCGCTTTGCTTAAAAACACAGGCAGCGTTCTCCCTGTTCTTGGTGCTTCAGGCAAGTTAAAGTGAAGTCCGTACTGCCTCTGGATGAATTTTCCAAAACTGCGGAAAATACGCACCTGCGTGGCACGTGAATTCTTTTTTATTTCATCTTTATTCAAAAAATATTCTTGCACTGAGCCCTCATCCGGAAGTTTATAATCTCTCAAGAAATCATTTAATATGTAGAGGTAATTTCTTATTGTAGTATAAGAATACCCCCGCATTTCCATATAACCTCTGTATTCTTTAATAAGTTTTTCTTTTTCCACTTTGTCTCCTATGCAATAGGGAATATTGCATAGTATATAATACTACAAAATTACAATTAAAAAAGCTTCGTTTACGGATGATGCCTCCCCGTAAATACAATATATGAAAAACCGCTTATAAAAGTATTCTTAGCTTATCGGTATGATATGGTTAACCTTCTTCTTATACAAAAACAAAGCAGCGGAGAATAGTAAAAAAGAAATGGCTGCAGCTGAAATTTCAGTGAAAGAAAGAGTGATATAGTGCATATGAAAAAGAACGGCAAGTGTATCAACTGCCATATGAACAAGCGACAAACCAACATAAAAAATAAGAAACTTATTTTTTTCCTTACCAAACATCACAAGTGAAGTAGAGGAGGTATGAAACATTACAGTAAAAATACGCTCTAAAACTGCGACAAAAGAAACGAAAGGTGCAGAAAGAAATATAAATACCACCTCAACAAAGCCAAACCCTGCACCCGCTACAGCGCCGGAAAATGAATCACCGTTATCGTAAAAAGCGGCAAGCGCTTTAAAAAATTCTTGTATGAAGCCCGCAACAGATGCATACAAAATTGCTTTCAATATATCACTGAGATTATAAAAGAAAACAGAATTGGAAAGTAATTTCTGAATCGGAACTTGAATGATAAATATTGAACCGAATGACAGCATGCCAAGAATAAAAACTGTAAGGCTATTTTTGCTAATTAATTTTCTAAAACCGAACAATGCTACAAGAAAAAGTGCATAAACAAGAAACAGAAAATCAAAAACAATCTTATGAAACACTCTTTATTTCTTTTTCAATTTTGGAGAATCAAACCAGATTCCTGAAATTTTATGCTCCCCATTGACCTCGGCAAATACAATGCGAACGGTAACAGGGGACGTTTCATTGGTAAATTCTGTTTTGTAAACTACATTTATATATTTGCCACTTCTGTATGCTCAGTCAAATTTTTTAGAATTAAGCACGTATGCCCCTATTTTACCGTTAACCTGTGCAATTAAGTCTGAGAATTTAGCTTCTGGGATTGCTTTTTTCATTGCATCATCGAAATCTTTTGAAAAAATTGTATAATCTTCATTGTTCATTCCGGTAAGTAAATTTTCGCTCATAGGGTCCGCATAACTGCGCACCGACTCCACATCCACTTTCGCAGCGCATCCAAACGTAAATAACACTACAAGCAACAAAGCTATTAATACCTTTGCTCTCATCAAAAATACCCCCTTTCCAATTGTATTAATACAATTATACAACTATGCAAATTTTTGTCAATACAAGGAGAAATTGAAACCAAATTCCCTTATTTGTGCAATTCCTTTGCATTTTAGAGGGATATGCCATTTGACAAATTTAACAGTAAGAACTCAAACAAGCAATTACATAAGTCGTAATTTGGTGAAGAGTCCTTATTTTCATTTAAAACCCTGCCCGTATTTCTTAAAGGAAACCTCAGGAATTAAATAGTATTCTCCCGATACCCGATTATTCCTTCAATAAAATATTCCCGTTATATCGGGAGATGTTTCCTGCTTTATCAAATGCTTTAACCGTGAAAGGAGTGATTTTGTCAAACAGGTATATGGGTAAATCTATGCTTTTATCCGTTATTGTAAAATTAATTCCGTAAACCGTGATAACTGCATAATCAAAATTTTCATCTGCAAAACTAATGTTTAAATCGTAAATGGGTGTGTCAGATGAAAGCGGAGATTCAACGGAAATCTCCGGCGGAATGCTGTCAATAAGAAAACCAATATTCTGTATATCCTCGGTAACCTTTCTCTTCTCTGCATACCCCACGGAATAATAGTAAAGGATTTTGCTGCCGTCTTTTATTTTTAACGGCGCAGAGTAGGGAGTAAAATTCTTTCCACCAAAGCTGTAAAATGTTTCCACCTTTCCCATGGCTGATCCTTTATCCACACTTAATGTGGCTTTAGGGGAAGTTTTATAAAATCCGTTTTCTCCGTCCGGTGCATCAGGCATAACGCTGCAGGAAGTTTTAATAAAATATTCACCCTTTACAATTATGTCATTTGACTTCACGGGCGTTAATTCCTTTGATGTCCACACCTTTGCATAGAGTATCCCTGTTTCATTATCCTGAATAGAAATACCTTTGATAAAAATTTTAACGTTGCTGTTTGCGTTTATGTCTTTTGGAATACATATTGCAATCTCTTTCTCTTCCCTATCCGTATCCTCAAAATGAGTTTTCACATCCGGGTTTAGGGGTGGATTAGTACCATTTACCGTAATATCGTGTTTTGATACAGACACAAACCCCTCTGAAACAGTATGAGAGAAACGTATAAATATAAAATCCTTAGGAATAGGTCTTGAAAAAGTAAACCCTTTCACACTTACCGTTTGCATTTCATATCTCTGCAAGTTTCCGTTAAATCCGGTTCTAAAATCAATTTCAACACCATCCGAAGTTTCGCTAAATTCAACATCCTTTACAGTACTTTTATCTGTTATGTGATAATAATTTGATTCATACGTATTTTCCCCTGTTTTCACCGTAAGCGTAAAATAACCGGGAGAAGAAGGATTTTGCAAAATTCCTTGAGGAATTACAATTTCCATTTTGCGGTCTTTCTCGACATCCACCGGCGAAATAATATCTATCCTGTGCCCAAATAATTTCGGAGTTTCAGATACTGTAGCATTATTCACCTTAATGTCATTTATTTTATACGTATTTCTAAAAATAGGGATGCTATCATCAAAAGTAACGGAGATTGTATCGCCTTTGCCCACATCACAATTTGCAAACATCGCTATATCATACGTTGTAGAATGCCCAATATAGTTATCTGAAAGTGACACGTTAACTGTATTGTCAGCAAAAGATACCTTAACAAAGGATAACGTAAAAAGCAAAATTAATGTAAAAATAACAATCTTTTTCATTTTATCCCTCCTATTCATAGCGTAAGGCCTCCACCGGGTTAAGCTTTGACGCCTTGCTTGCAGGGTAAACACCAAAGAAAACACCGATGAAAAATGCAACGCCAAATCCTATAATAATAGCACCGGATGTAATGTGCGTTGGCAAAACACTTTTGGGTACCATCACAGAGCCCAATACCCCCAGGACTATGCCTATTATACCTCCTGTAGTAGATATTAAAGCGGCTTCAAGCAAGAACTGCGCTAAAATATCAGCATTCTTTGCACCAATTGCCTTCCTTATCCCAATTTCCCTTGTCCTTTCTGCAACTGAAGCAAGCATAATATTCATAATACCAATCCCTCCGACAAGAAGAGAAATTGAACCGATCGCCATAAGCGCAATTGTAAAAATATCAG
>JALTHX010000186.1:0-2738 GCA_027076005.1 Caldisericaceae bacterium | reverse complement strand
TTCCACCCAATTTGCTTAACAAGACCTGTGATCGCCTTAGGATTCGATCCCAAGGTTGGGGAAATTATTATAGCAACCAAGCTATTAACATCTGAAATAAAGGTATTCCAATCGGCCCCTATGTAAGCAACTGCGATCTTCGAAGGCTTGCAGCGCTTTATTTCCTCCTGTATTTCATTCTCTACCAAAATCTTCATGGGCAGTTCCTTTTTGTGCTGGCTAACGTCGCAAATCACTGGCGGTAAAAAGCAGAGCGAGGAACGAGCGGCGCTTTTTACCGCCCGAGTACATTTGCCTTGTTAGCCATTTGTTTATCTACATAACCTTTTAACGTATTCGTATAATCACTCTTTGACATGAGCTTTCCATAGATGAATTCACTAAAGGCAATTTGTACTTTCTGATTATCCAAAAAGTTCTTTCTGTATTCTGTGAGGATATTTTTATCACTATCATCTATTCGATGAAAAATTTCTCCTTGGCGCAAATCACTCCATATATAAACAAGTTCTGCTGAAGTTAAGCCTTTATTAGACAAATTTTTGGGATCGATGCCATAAAGAGCTAATAATCCTTCATTGTCTGCAATTCTTTGCTCGTTAAGTGCTGTTTGAGCAATTAACGCGGCATTTTTGCTCACGTTTATCTGAGCATTAAGAGACCGTTTGGCAATCCAGGCTGATGCTCCTGAAAGCATTATTGCAATAATGCTAAAAACAGTAGAATAATCCATAATGACTTCCTCAATTATAAATATGTGTTTTAATGGCTAACGTTTGAACTCACTGGTTTTTACGGAGCGCAGCGGAGTAAAAATCCAGTGCAGTGATTTGTTATGCTATATATGTTTAATTTTAATTTCGCGGTTATTCTTTGCAAGATATTCCGCAAGTAACCTTCTGTGACACTTTTCTGCACTTGGTTCAGAGCACAACAAAACTGCATTCTCAAAAACGGACCAATCAATTTTATCAATAATTTTCCTTTCAATAAGGATATTAATATATTGCTCTTCATATTCATTCCATGAAATTAACTTCTTTTTATAACCATCCAACAATGTTTTTGTTGGCGCCAGATCTGGCCGATATAAATATTCTATATTATGAAGTTTTAAAAAATAGGGTAGATGTTTGATATTAGCAAACCCTGCTAATTGCGACTTATTATTTAATCTAATATCAATTAAGCGAACCACATTATTGTTCTTAAGAGCATTGAAAAATTCCTCTGCGCTTTTTTGCGAAAAACCTATTGTATATAAATTCATATCATATCCTCTTTATTTCCAGCAGGCATATATCCTATTATCCGGTTGAGTTCCAAATAAATCAATTTTTCATTAACTCTATCATCCTCAAATAAGGTTTGCTGAACACGGTGAAAATTTATAATCTTTTTGAGATCTAGTGTGATTTTATGGTATGTCTTAAAATATTCAATCAGCTTCTCTTGTAACATTTTGTGATCAAAGATATCTTTTTCAACTAAGTGTCCAATATCATATCCTTTCGTGTGAAGATAATTAGATATCAATGAGAACCTATGACACTCAATTGGATTCTTTTCAGAGCACATTAAAGCTATCCTGTGTCCTTTCTTAATTCCTTTTTCAACGCGTGATATTCCTTTTTGAAATTTTTCAGAAGTCGCAACTTTTGAAAAATCTACTTTTCCGTCGTCAAATAGTAATGATGCCTCCGTATGTCTTGCCCCCAGCTCTTCTCCCATATATACATAAAAGATTCTATGTTGTTTAAGAATAAGGTTTAAATTTTCCTTATTAAATTGGGTTGCATAGCGACTGTAAGGCGTAGTTCTTACATCAACAATTGTATCTATTTTTCGGCACTTCAGATATTCAATAAATGTTTCTATTCTATCTGTTGAATGTCCTATGGTAAAAACTTGGCTCATTTGTTACCTACCTCGAATGATAGATGCTACAAATTTGTAGCAATATCCCTGATAAGGCAATCCCACGCTAACACACAGGTAATGTTTTGTGGCTTCTAATATAAATTCACCATTGTTACCAGATAAATACTGTCTTTCAACATCAGGATCTGTAACTGGCCATAAGTAAGATTGATGATTATATGTAAACCTTGCCCGCACTTTTCGTCTGGAATTACCGAACTCTTGTCCCTCAGTACGCACAATAATTTTTAATGATTCCGGCTTTATTAGATATAGAGATTCGCTATAATTATTACATTGTTGTTCTGAGAATCTATCGTTTAATCCTTGGTAGCTGGAACAAGCAGTGCCCCATAAATCACAGGGATAGTCCAATAAATCGTGCAAGCTACCATCAAACCTACCAATTTTTTCCCAATAATAGTCATCATGAATTAAATAATTTTCTGTTTGAAAGAGCTTTGGTCTGTGTTCTTTTACAGGTATTCTTATGATATCAAGGAGTCTTGGCATTTGACCGTTCTCATATCGTCGCTCATATTCTGAAATCTCTTCAGTATCGCGACTGCTCACAGGACGTACCCATTGATTTGATCGTACTATTTTACCAGCAATGCATCTTCCTGATATTTTTCTTGAATTAGCTAGGCATACAATTTCAATTGTTTTCATTCTTCTCCCTTTTCAGAGCATAACGTTACGGCTCAGGGGCGGCAAACATGCGGGGCAACCAACGCTGAATTAGAACTAAACTTTATGCGGAGTACAACTATTGAAAAACCGCCGCGCTGTTTGCCGTCCCCTGCAGCCGATGGTTA
>JALTHX010000185.1:0-2741 GCA_027076005.1 Caldisericaceae bacterium | reverse complement strand
TTTCGCAAATGCGGTTGCACACTCTTCGCTCACAGGTATTGCAATCGGTTACTTATTCAACATAAGCCCGTTTGGCAGTGCAATTGCCTTTGGGGCATTCGTTGGGCTTAGCATAGGGTACTTATACAGAAAATCAACCCTATTCATCGATACTGTAATTGGAATTTTCCTTCCTTCTTCAATGGCATTAGGTGTTGTGCTCATCGGATTCGTTCACGGGTACAAACCAGACCTTTTGAGCTATTTATTCGGAGATATACTCGCAGTTTCAATGGCAGATATGTACCTTACACTTCTGCTGTCTGTTGTAGCGCTTCTTTTTATCACAATTCTATTCCATGAAATCGTTGCCATATCGCTCGATGAAGATTGGGCAAAAGTAAAAGGGATTCCGGTAAAAACAATTGATTATATGTTTTTCGTAATACTTGCTTTAATTATAGTTATAAGCACAAAAACTGTTGGGATTATCCTGGTATCTGCACTTGTAATCATACCGCCGGCAGCTGCAATGAACGTAGCACGCAGCTTTAAAACCACAATGATTTATTCCGTTGTTTTCGGCATAGCAAGCACTATATTGGGCATTTTATTTTCTTACTTGCTGAATATATCCACGGGCCCTACCATTGTACTCACAGCATTTATTATATTTTTAATTACAATTTTAATAAGGAGGCACAGATGAAAATCGTAACTTTTAGAGAAGGCCATATCGAGAAGGTTGGCATTATGGATGGGGAAAAACTTATTGACGTACAGCTTATTTCAGACGTTTTAAGCGATGCAATCAAAGACAAAGAATTTCCCGTTGTTTACAGTATGACAGAATTTATTTCTCAATGGAAAGAAATTAAGTCAGTGTTAAAATTGGCAAAGAAAACATTTGGAAAAGAATTTTACAAGTTATTCGCGGTGAAAAAAGCAAAGATTGGAGCTCCTGTTTCAAGAGAAAGCAAGATTATTTGCCTTGGAAAAAATTACTCGGCCCACGCAAAAGAGACGGGTTCGGATATCCCGAAAGAACCAATAATCTTTGGGAAATTTGCAGACTGCGCAATCGCAAATAATGAAAAAATAAAATATCCCTCATTTGCAACACGTGTTGACCCGGAGATAGAGCTTGCAGTAGTAATAGGCAAAGTCTGCAAAAACGTAAAGGTGAGTGAGGCAATGGAGTGCGTATTCGGATACACAATTGCAAATGACGTAACAGAAAGAAATCTTGAATATAAAGATGCGAAAGAGGGGCATCCGTGGTTCCGCTCCAAAAATTTTGACACTGCAATGCCTATTGGCCCTCACATCGTAACGAAAGACGAAATCAAGAACCCGCAAAATCTGAAAATCAAGCTTTCCGTAAACGGAAAGACAAGGCAGCAAGGTAGCACAAAAGATATGATTTTCAAAATTAACTACCTTATTTCCTATATAAGCAAATACTTTACTATGTATCCTGGGGATATTATTTCCACAGGTACAGTTGCAGGCATTGCTCCAATAAAAAAAGGCGATAAAATAGTATGCGAGATCGAAAAAATCGGAAAACTTGAAAATAACGTTTCTTGAGAGGAGGTGAAAAAATGGCAGGCAATTTGTATGAGAAAGATTTAGACGAGAAAGCAATGGATTTTCACAGGGCAATTTCTTCTCTTATGGAAGAGCTTGAAGCAGTTGACTATTACAATCAGAGAATAAACAAAACGAAAGATGAAGAACTGAGAAAGGTTTTAACACACAATAGAGATGAAGAAAAAGAACATGCAGCGATGCTTATGGAATATTTGCGAAGGCACGATATCGCATTCGAAAAAGAACTCAAGGAATACTTATTTACAGAAGGGGATTTAACCGAGTTAGAGGAAGGATAAAATAGAAAAAGGCGAGGGTTGTTCCCTCGCCTTCCAAAATGTCCGCTTGGTACCTGGTACCAGTAGGACATTTTTGTTTATGATGCAGGATACGTTATCGTTATTGTTCGTGTTGCAGCATCCCATTCAACTTTGCAGCCTAATGCTTCAGCAACAAATCTCAAAGGAAGCATAGTCCTATCGTTTATGATAATGGGTTTAACATCGTGGTTGTCCGGGTCTATCCACTTCATTTCGCCGTTTACCCTTGCCTGTGGTTTGTCTATCCATAACTCAATTACTGTCCCATTGAAGTTTATCGTGACTTTTCTTTCTGTTCCATCCCATTCAATTGTTCCTCCTAATGCTTCTACAATTGCACGGATTGGCACAACTGTCCTTCCCCATTCAGGAATAATAACAGGTGCTGTCCCTCTGCCCGGGTCTATTTCTTTCTGGACACCGTTTACAGTCATCATTGGATTATCTGGCTGCAATGTGATAACTGTTTTTTGAACAGGTTCTTCATAAGCCATCGTTATTGTTTTGGTAGCCTTATTTCCTGCTGTGTCGTAGGCAATAATGTTTATTTTATTAATCCCTTCACTAAGGTGCATTTCTCTTGAGAAAGAACCATCTTCTCCTAAAAGCATACTAATTCCATTAATCTCTGCCTCACTTATCCCGCTTCCACTATCTTTAATCGTTCCCGTAATTACTACAATATTTTTATTAACCGTTGCCCCCTCCGAAGGATAACTTACACCTAATCTGAGCGGTTTTTTCTTTTTCTTCCATATTTTTTCTTTGAGAAAGTATGTATTGATGTATAATTGTTGTATAGATGCAAATAAATAGCTATTCACCATACAGGTGAAGACGAGGAGGCCT
>JALTHX010000184.1:0-2757 GCA_027076005.1 Caldisericaceae bacterium | reverse complement strand
AACAGCCTTCAGGGGTCATCAAAGGAACGTCAGCAAGATACACTTCTTGTTCTTTCATTTCACCCGTATCACGATATATCAACCTGAAACGTGCAGCTACCCGTGCCTCATAAGTAGATCCGACACGAGTGCAGTTTTCTATGCTCTTTACGGGCTTATCTATATGATAATCTATATATTCAAGCCGTACCTTCTTGGTCTCAATAGGAAATAATTTTTCTAAAATTTGTCCTATTTTTTTATCAAGAAACTCTTTGTAAGAATTTTTCTGGATCCCAAGTAAATTAGGGATCTCTCTTGCAGGTTTTGTCCTGGTAAAATCAATTACTCTCTCCATTCGGCCTCCTTCTCAAAAAACATAGCAAGGAAAAAATATACCAGTTTTTAGAATTCTGTCAAGTCAAATATTTTTTCTTTCTTTCGAAATGTCCACTCTTCCCTCCGGACTTTTCCATCAGGTAAAGCTCGTTAATAAGCATCTCTTTATCCATAGACTTACACATATCATAAATATTAAGTGCCGCAACGGATGCAGCAATTAACGCTTCCATCTCCACGCCTGTTTTCCCAACAAGTTCTGCAAAACTTTCTATTTCTATGAATGATTTTTCTTTATCCACATTAAATTGAATATCCACAAAAGTAATGTTTAACGGGTGACAAAGTGGAATCAACTCATCAGCCTTTTTTGCAGCTAATATGCCAGCAACTTTAGCACTAACAAGAACATCTCCTTTCTCAAAAATTTTTTCTAACGCTTCTTTGTTCATCCATATTTTTGCATGAGCACGTGCAGTTCGGTGTGTTTCTTTTTTCTCGGTAACATCCACCATTTTTATATGGCCTTTCTCGTCAATCTGACCCATCTCTACCCTCCTAACTCTCTCATATTATTGATAAAATCCTGATCATCTGTTTCAATAGGGCCATGTTCCTTTGGCTTTATATCAACGGATTGCCTTATAAGATTTTCCAACGCAATAACGTTTCGCTCTTTTACTGCATCCCATATTGAAACATATTCTTTAGAAAATAGGCAAGGGAAAATTTTCCCAGAGGCAGTAATACGAATCCTGTTACATTCAGCACAAAAATGTTGACTTACCGGAGTAATAAATCCTACCTTTCCGTTAGATCCCACAATTTTATAGTAGCTTGCCACTTCACCTCTGCTACCAAGTGCGGGTTCAAGTTTATGAGATTTCTTTATAAGCAGTAAAGCCTCTGAAAATCCCATATAATGTTTCTTCCAAAAGCTATTCCCTTTCACTGGCATAAGTTCGATAAAACGCACAACCACAGGATAATTTAAGGAAAGCTCGGCAATAGGAACAATATCTTCCTCGTTTACATTCTTCATTAAAACAGTATTAATTTTAATTGGCAATAAATCTTGATTTATAGACTCTTCTATTCCTGATTTTACGAGGTTAAAGCCATCAACCTGAGTTATTTCCTTAAAAACATCGCTTCGCAATGTATCAAGGCTAATGTTAACTCTTGTAAGCCCTGCTTTCTTCAGCTTACCCGCAAGAAACTTTAGAAAGTATCCATTTGTTGTAAGAACAATCTCTTTTATGCTATCTATTTTATGCAGAGCGGACACAATTTGAACAATATCTTTCCTCAAAAGCGGTTCTCCACCAGTAAGCCTCACTTTTTCTATTCCGAGTTTACCGGCTACGCCAAATAGGAATTTAATGTCCTCGGTTGTAAATTCGTCGGCACTATCCTCTTCAGACGTATGAGAATTACAATACAAACAGTTGAAATTGCATCTTGGAGTTACAGAGAATCGAATATACGTAATCCTCCTGCCAAACTTGTCAATTAAAGAAGCCAACGGGGTTCCTCCTTTTTATAATTATCTTTCCATACACGCCATCGTATCCATACTGTTTTTCAACATTATCTTTCCTCATTAAAACAATAGCCTCAGCAATTTCCTTATCAAGTTTTCCATACAATTCTTTTTCCTCAGCAAATATCAGCACGTTCAACTCAGTACCAAATTCATTTACTATAAAATCATACTTAGCGAAAACCGTTTTCGTATTTTTACCTTTGCCAAGTACTTGAGATAAAATTTCTTTTAACGGGATTGTATGCACAAATGGAATTTTCTTATTTTCTCTTTCCTTCTTTTCCCAGTGCGC
This sequence comes from Caldisericaceae bacterium, assembly GCA_027076005.1. Lineage (GTDB taxonomy): Bacteria > Caldisericota > Caldisericia > Caldisericales > Caldisericaceae > S016-85. Next base: position 601 of record JALTHX010000184.1, on the reverse strand, counting down.
TGCTTCCATAACTCGGCGGTAAACACCATAGGTAAGCGGTTTTTTACATACAGGGCACACTGTTTTTATAGGACTCTCAGGTAAAACATGCACATTACATTTCCTATGCCCATCACCAAAATATTTTCCTTCTTCAGGGAAAAATTCTATTGTAAACAGAAATTTGTCTTTATTAGCATCTTTAATAGTTTTAAACAAATCTTCATAAGAGCTAATGTCTTTCATTACATTTGCTTCCCTTGCAATATTCTCAGGAGAGTGCGCATCAGAATTTGAAATAAGAGTAAAATTATCAATATCTCTTACAAGATAGTTCATATAAGGATCTGAACTGAGGCCGGTTTCCAACGCAAATACTTTTTTAGTTTCGCCTTTAAAACATTCTTCTATACTGTCAAACCCAGATTTTGAGCCGAATAATCCAAACCATGGTGTCCAGATATGCGCAGGTATTACATTTATAGATTGTGAAACCGCAGAAACTGTTTTAACAAAAGTTTCAGCATCCACAAATAGAGAAGGACGCCCATCCCCGGACAAATTGCCAAAATTAGAAAGTGCATTGTTTATGGCGTCCAGTAACTTAAAAGAGGGAACAGTA
>JALTHX010000183.1:0-8232 GCA_027076005.1 Caldisericaceae bacterium | reverse complement strand
AGACCTCCTCGTCTTCACCTGTATGGTGAATAGCTATTTATTTGCATCTATACAACAATTATACATCAATACATACTTTCTCAAAGAAAAAATATGGAAGAAAAAGAAAAAACCGCTCAGATTAGGTTCAAGATAAAATCCTCATCAAAACCTGTAGACACAAAAGTAACGGGACAGGACAACTTAGAATATATCTTTAACTCAAGAGTCGGGCACGGGACAATAACGTTTACCTCGGCAAATATTCAGTGTATAATGGCAAAAACAAACAGTTGCCTTTATATTCCTTTCGAGGTTTCCAAAAACGGGATAAAACCTTCTTTAGATGTACCGGAAACATTGATTAACGACAAAACATTAGAAACTCTGCGATACTATTTCGATACCTCACAGAAATTTTCTGTCTTTTTTACCGAAACGACCGGAAAAAACGTTCTATATTCTGCATTTCCATTTAGCTATGCATTTGATGAGGTAGAAGACGATGTAAAAAACTGTATAATTGAGGCGATTTTGACAGCAAGCACAAAAGAATGCAAAGAAATCGCGATTCCGTTATACCTTACCGATAAAATACATCTCGAATATGAAGCTTACAAAAGAACAATTGTAGAAGGAGTATTAACGGCACTTCGAAACACAGAAATAGATGTAATACTGTTCAGTGAAAATGAACGCCTCGAATGGGAAATTATAGATAACCTATAATCTGCTTTCTCCGGATTTTTTAAGGGCATATTGAGTACCAAGCGGGGAAAGGAGCTGAAAAACTGCTGTAGTTGTAGCCATAAGCGTAGTGATTGTTCCACCCATATGATATGCAGACAGCTCCTGGGCTGCCAAGAAAGCCAGGCCCACGGCAACACCTGCCTGGTTTAACAGTGCCACACCAAGATATTTTGTAACCTTCGGTTCTGAGTGTGACAAGAATCCGCCTAACCCACAGCCCAAAATTTTCCCAACACTTCTCCCAATACAATATATTAAGACAACGCCGAGCATTCCTAAAAATTGTGAAAAATTAATCTGGGTGCCAATTGCTGCAAAGAAAAGGATAAATACAGGACTCATAATGTTATCTATCAATCTGTTGGACTGATTACTAATAGACGTATTAAAATTTACCATTACTGTGCCGAAGACCATACAGGTAAGTATTGCAGAAACACCTATTACCTGTGCAATTCCCCAGGAAAACATAACAACTCCTATTGAAATAATAAAGATATGGTCAGAGGAAAGTTTTATTCTATTAGTAAGAAAGGAAACAATAAAACCAACAAGGATGCCTAACAAAACAGCACCAAATATCTCCCACAATGGCCGCAATACAAAAGCTTTTATATCAACTTTACCACCAAGGAGTGCTTTTGTAAGAACAATTCCAAAAGAATAAATAATTATACCTGCTGCATCATCAAGCCCAACAATGGCGATAGATACATCCGTTAATGTACCTTTTGCCCTAAGGTCTCTGATTACGGCAATAGTTCCCGCTGGGGCAGTAGCTGGGGCCAAAGAGCCAAGAATGATAGACAGGGGAAGATTTTTTGTAAAGAGAAAAACTAAAGCCCAGACAACAAAAGACGTTGCAATTACTTCTACTACGAGAATAGTAAGAACCTTCTTTCCCATCCTCTGAAGAAACTTAAACGAGAAACTCAGACCTACCATATAAGCAACAAAAGAAAGAGTAATTGCAGTAACAACTCTGTTAAGAGATGAAGGAACTCTAAATTTTAGTATTGGTCCAATTAGAATACCTGCAATAATATAAGCAAGAACCTCTGTAAGGCCTATCTTCTTGAGAAACCTTCCAAAGATAAATCCCAAAAGAAGCATCAAAGACGCAATCACGTAGATATTTGAGATTATCCCTTGCATATTCTCCTTTCAATAATAACAAACATTAAATTAATCTACCATTTTTGCAGAGTCAACATCCGGGAAGTCTAAGAAAGATAAAATTCTCGCAGGGACTCCCTTTATATTGGTTTACTTTAAAACTTTTTTCACTTCTTCAATCTTAGGGTCTATTATAATGGGTTCTCCCCCCGCTTTTATTGCGCTATCCACATCTTTAAGTCCGTTGCCGGTAACAATTGCCACAATTTTGTCTTTTTTAGAAATTTTTCCTTCCTTTAGAGCTTTGAGCATTCCGGCAAATCCGGTTGCACCAGCAGGCTCTGCAAATATTCCTTGTGTGGAACCAAGGTATTTAATTGCAGAAATGATTTCTTCATCACTTACAGAAACCCCAAAACCACCGGATTCTTCTACGTCCCGTACTGCCATAATGCGGTTCCTCGGAATACCAACAGCAATGCTATCCGCAATGGTATCGGGTTCAACAAACCTAACTTTGCCATTCCCGTTCACTGCATCCACGATTGGCTTGCACCCCTCTGCCTGAACCGCAACCAACTTTGGCATTTTATCTATAAAACCAAGGGAAAGCATGTCTTTATACCCTTTCGCAACGCCGGATATAATACAACCATCCCCTACGGAAACGAACACATAATCCGGTACTTCAAAGTTCATCTGTTCTATAATTTCCAAAGCTACTGTTTTTTTGCCTTCCACCATATACGGATTGTAAGCAGTATTCCTGTTGTACCATCCGAAAGTTTCGGTTGCCTTAATGGAAAGGTCAAATGCCTCATCATAAGTACCATTTACGGCGAATACGGTTGCACCGAATACAAGTAACTGGGCAATTTTTGCTTTCGGAGCAGTTTTTGGAACAAAAATATAATTTTTTAGCCCAACCGACGCCGAAGCACCGGCAAGAGACGAAGCGGCATTACCAGTAGATGCACAGGTAATGACTTCTTTTCCAAGTTCTTTGGCCTTTACCACCGCAATTGCAGAAGCTCTATCTTTCAAGGAAGCAGTAGGGTTCCTTCCATCATCTTTAATCCAAAGATTGGGCATCTCCAAATCTTTTCTGATTCTCTTCGCCTTATATAGAGGCGTCCATCCCACTTTCAGCGGCCCAATTTTGGAAGGGTCATCTATTGGTAAAAGTGGCAGATAACGCCACATAGAATAATTATTGTTTCTTTTTAACGTATCTCTTGAAAAGTGTTTTTTAATTTCATCGTAATTGTAAATTACTTCAAGAATTCCATCATTACCACATTTAGGACATGTATAAGTTACTTCGTCAGGAGTGTATTCCGTTCCACACAACAGGCATTTTAATTTCTTTATATAGCCCATTATTTTTCCTCTCTGGAATACGGGACACCAAGCTCTTTAGGCGCAGAGATATGCTTTACACGAACAATGAGCGAAGCAATAATAATCACAATAAATGTAAGAAGATACGGAAGCATATTTAGAAGCGATGAGGGAATTGTTACACCAATCGCCTGAAGCTGAAATTGTAATGCTTCAATACCTCCGAAAAGGTACGCTCCAATCATTGCATTTAAGGGATCCCACATTGCAAAGATAACAAGTGCAATAGCAATCCATCCTCTTCCTGCAGTCATTCCATCGAGCCAGAATGATGAGTACCCAACAGTAAGATAAGCACCACCTGCACCTGCAAGCAATCCACCAAAGAATGTCCACCAGTAACGCGTTGCATATACATTTACTCCCATTGCATCCGCTGCACGTGCATTTTGCCCAACAGCCCTAATATGCACGCCCGCTTTTGTTTTATATAAAATGTACCACATAATAATTGCAACTATATAGGACGTATATACAAGCGCATCTTGTTTAAAAAATATTGGCCCAATAAATGGGATTTTTACAAGCCCCGGAATCGGGATAGGTCTCGGTGTAACCAAAAGCCTTAAATTTATCCACTTCTGACCATAGAAATTTGTAAAACCCAACCCAAATATAGTTAATGCAAGTCCGCTCACAACCTGATTGCCTCGCAGAGTAATCGAAACAAAAGCATGTATTAAAGCAGTGAGGCCACCGGCAATCGATCCAACTATAAAACCAAGGTATGGATTCTTTGTAATATAAGTCACTACAAAACCAACAAGTGCACCGACAACCATCATTCCCTCGACGCCCAGGTTCAGTATGCCTGCTCGTTCTGCAAAGATTTCTCCTAATGTAGGGAAAAGCAAAATTGTACCAGATTGAACGGAAGCAAACAAAAGAGCTGTTATAATTAAATGATGAGAAACGTTCATATTATTCCCCTCCTATCTTTGCATCAGACATTATCTTCTTTCGTTTCTGCTCTAAATGCACCCTGTATTTCATAAATATTTCACTACCTATAAGAACAAACAGTATAGAGCTTTCAATAACGTTTACTATTCCGAAAGGAACATGCATCGTAATTTGAATTTGATATCCCCCTGACGCAAGACCGCCTAAAAGGACCGCAACAAATGAGGCGGCTATAGGGTCAAGGTATGCGAGCCACGCAACGATGATCGCAGTGTATCCGTAGCCCGGATTAATTTCAATTTGCAGAAAATGGATAATACCAGATACCTGAACCATTCCAGCAAGCCCGGCAAGTGCACCACTAATTGCCATCGCAACTACAATGTTGCGTGCAACATTTATCCCTGCATAGTGTGCTGCACGGGAATTTTCACCAATCACACGAATTTCATATCCAAATTTCGTTTTCTTTAATATTATCCATATTATTATGACAGCAATAATTCCGAAGATTAATCCAATATTTACCCTCGTATTGGATACCATTCTGGGGAGTTGTGCATTATCAGGAAAAGGCTTTGATAGGGGAAAGCCATGACTCAAAGGGTCACGCCAAGTTCCATACATAAAGAATTTCAAAATAAAAAGTGCAATATAATTTAAAAGTAATGTGGAAATTACTTCATTAACTTCCCAATAGGCTTTTAGTAAGGCCGGGATAATAGCCCAAATCGCACCTCCTGCCATCCCTGCAATTACCATAATAGCAAGCATTATAGGCTTTGGTATACTTGACGACCAAAAAATTGCGAAATAAGAGCTAAAAATTGCACCTATTATATACTGCCCATATGCGCCAATATTCCAAAAGTTCATTTTAAAAACAAGAATTAGGCCTGATGCAATAAGAATCAGCGGAGTTGCAGCAACTAATGTTTCAGAAAACGTATATTTGCTACTAAAAGCACCTATTACCAACGCACGATAAACATGTATAGGATTTATACCTTTAAAAAGTATAGCAATCGCTCCGATTAAAAGGCCGACAATAATAGAAATTGTTGGAACAAGAAATTTTAAACTTGCCGGTGTGCTCTCTCTCTTTTCAAATCTCAGCATATTTCACCTCTCTTATTTAGTTTGCAGCTACTGTTTCTTCTGTTGCACCAGTCATCAAAAGACCAATTTTGTGCACGTCGGCGTCCTTAGCATTTACGATTCCTGTAATCCTTCCCTCGTAAATTACCCCTATCCTGTCGGAAATCATTAGAATTTCATCAAGGTCTTCAGATATTAGTAAAACAGCCATACCCATATCGCGCACCTCTAAAAGCTTTTTCCTGATAAATTCTGTGGCCCCTACATCAAGCCCACGTGTAGGATGTACCGCAATAAGTAGAGAAGGGTTTTCAGTTATTTCCCTTGCAAGGAGAAGTTTTTGCATATTTCCACCCGAGAGAAGCTTTACAGGAGCCTCTATACGGGGAACCATAATATTGTATCTTTCTATGAGGTTCTCTGTAAATTCACGAGCTTTCTTATAATCAACAAAACTTCTTCTTCCAATGGGCTCCCTTCTATATATCCTGAGAATCGCGTTTTCAATGGATGAAAGGTTCGGAATGAGCCCCACCTTCAGCCTGTCAGGCGGTATGTAATTAGCTCCACTATTTGTAATATGTAATGGATGCTTGTTTGTAATGTCTTTGCCGTTTAAATAAACCGTTCCGCCAGTTGATTTGCGCAGACCGGTTATTACCTGCGCCAGTTCCTTTTGTCCATTTCCAGCTATTCCTGCCAAACCAAAGATTTCACCTCTGTGCACGGTAAAGCCGATTTCGTCCAACACCTTTATGCCTCTATCATTAAAGGCTTCTACATTTTCTACTTTTAAAACTTCTTTTCCTTGTTCCATAGGTTTACGGTGCAACCTGAATAATACTTCTCTTCCTACCATCATTTTGGCAAGTTCTGAGGGTGAAATTTCATCCTTGTTTACCGTGCCTATAAGCTTTCCTTTTCTTAAAACAGTTATTCTATCTGAAATTTCCATTACTTCATTTAACTTATGGCTAATAAATATAATAGATTTTCCTTCGTTTTTCATCTGCTTTAAAATATCAAACAAGGCTTCGGCCTCCTGAGGTGTAAGTACAGCTGTTGGTTCATCAAGAATTAAAATTTTTGCACCCCTAAAAAGCATTTTGACTATCTCTACTCTCTGCTGTTCTCCAACAGAGAGTTGCCAAATCTTTGTATGTGGTTTTAAATCGAAATGATATTTATCCGATATTTCGAGAATTTTATCCGCAACTTCTTTTTTATCGATAATGAATTTCTGGTCTTTTAAACCGAGAACGATATTTTCTAAAACGGTTAGAGTATCCACTAACATAAAGTGTTGATGTATCATTCCAATTCCGTAACGCATTGAATCAAATGGAGACCTTATATTTGCTTTCTTTCCATTTATGTATATTTCCCCCTCGTTGGGGTAGTAAATACCGTCAAAAATATTTACTAAGGTACTTTTACCAGCACCGTTTTCACCGAGCAATGTATGTATTTCACCCTTTCTCAAATTAAAATTGATATGGTCATTCGCAAGGACTCCTGGAAATCTTTTAGTTATATTTTTTGCTTGAAGTACAATCTCCTCCATCGTATTTTCCTCCATACAAAAGACGCCCCGAACTCTTAAAACAGCCCGGGGCATTCTCTATATCTTAGTACTTATTAAGAGCCACCTTTAGGAATTGTTCCCACAACGCCTTTAACAAACCACTGCAATTGCAGTTTGTCGCCATCTGGAAGTTCTTCCCCTTCCTTTACCTTAAGGTTCCCGTCCTGGTCATAAATTGGGCCAGTAAAAACTTTGAACGTTCCTGCCTTAATTGCATCTTCTCTTTTCTTAACAAGTTCTTTTACATTATCAGGAACCATTGGCCCAAGAGGAGCGAGATCTACAATACCTTCATTCATTCCACCCCAATACGCAGTGGGTTTCCAGGTACCATCCTCGACTTCCTTAAGGACTTTTGTATAATAAACACCCCAGTGCCATATACGAGATGTAAGAACTGCCTTAGGCGCAAAACTTGCCATATCTCTGTCGTATCCAATCGCATAAACTCCTGCTTTCTGAGCTTCTTCTAAAGGAGCCGGTGAGTCCATTCCGCTTGCAACGACGTCAGCACCATTAGCAATAAAGGTTTTTGCAGCATTTCCCTCTTTTGTAGGGTCAAACCAAGTGTTAAGCCATACAACGTGAACTTCAACTTTTGGATTTACCTCTCTTGCGCCAAGCGTAAATGCATCAATTTCTCTGACAACTTCCGGGGTTGAGAACGGAGCAACAAAACCAATATAATTAGACTTTGTCATTTTTCCTGCAACAAGGCCCGCAAGATAATCAGGCTGATACATTCTACCGAAATAATTACCCATATTCTTCGCTGTTTTGTAGCCGGAGCAGTGTTCAAAAACAACATCTGGATAATCTTTTGCGGCGTTGAGTGTAGGATCCATAAATCCGAAACTCGTTGTAAAGATCACCTTATAACCCTGGTTACAATAATCCCTTACGACCTTTTCGCATGGGGCGCCTTCCTGAACACTTTCCGAATAAGCAACTTCAACGTTTGGATCGTGGTCTTTAAGATACATCAAACCTTCATAATGTGCCTGGGACCAACCACCATCATTTTTAGGGCCTACTAAAACCATTGCAACTTTAATTTTTTTCGCAGGTTTTGCAGGCTGCGAAGGATTTTGTGCAGGTTTAGGGGCACAACCCGCAAAGATCGTTACTACAAATAGTACGGCAATAAATAATGCTAAAATCTTGTACTTTTTCATTTGCTGCTACCTCCTCCTTCTCATTTTAATTTTATTGTTGTTCACTTTTCTTACATTTTATCGGGGTACCACCTCCCTTTTCCAGATTATAATCTTAAATTTTAAAATGTAAAGAGCCCGAATTGCCTCATCAAAGATACTACGATCTTTGTCAAGAGGAAAAACATAAGTTTTTATCCTTTATTTTGTCTCTTTTATCGGGATCTATGTCAAGGTGTTTGTACT
>JALTHX010000182.1:1973-2777 GCA_027076005.1 Caldisericaceae bacterium | reverse complement strand
ACATAATATAGTATTCCTTTATATTGCCTTGACCAGGGTACTTTAGAGTATAATTCTCTAATGTGAAAAAACTCTTTAAAAATGAATTACTATCCCTAAAGATAGTTTCCTTGCCTTTTTCTGTTTTAAGTATAAAGTACTTATCGTACATATTGTAGTAACTGATATAACCTGTTTTTTCCTCCCGAAGTAATTTGTCCCCTATTAACGAAATTAAACCATGCTGTTTTTTGTACAACCTTAACTCGAAAAGAATTTCCGATTTTAGTCCGCTTTGGAGTGTCTTTAGAGTGTCAGAGTAATTTTTTAGAATAAGACTAATATCAACCGAAACACTTCTTCCATTAACAGTTGCAGACATATTTAACTGCTGGGCAGATACAACTTGCGGATTTATTAAGAAATTAAAGAAAAAAACTATAGCTGTAACACTCCGCGTTTTATTCCTCCTCGAATTTGTTTTCGAAAAGTGTTGCTATAGCTTCCACTGCTTTTTTTTCGTCTTCTCCCTCTGCCGTAATCTTAAGTACGGAATTGTACGTTGCACCAAGTGTTAAAATTCCCATAATGGATTTTGCGTTTATCTTTTCTCCGTCTTTTTCTATAAATATTTCAGAACTAAACTCATTTGCAGTTTTTACCAGTAATGCCGCCGGCCGGGCATGTATACCCGCACGGTTTTTTATAACGATTTCTTTTTCTGTCATAATTCCTACTGTTCATTTAAAAATGCGGCTCTTGCACTTTCCGATTCGAGCCATTTTATCACATTCTTATTAAATTCTTTTGCTGAGTATTAACCCA
>JALTHX010000182.1:0-1963 GCA_027076005.1 Caldisericaceae bacterium | reverse complement strand
CTATAATAACCGGTATATTCCTTCCCGGCCGCACAGGTATTAGAAGATACGGAGTCTTAACGCCAAGTATTTCCATAGCTGCTTCCGATGCTCCTATCCTGTCATAGGCTTTGGATGAGTCCCATTCTTCTAATTCTACAATAAGCTGCACCTGTTTCTTGTCTCTTATAGCACCCACACCAAAAAGATGCGTTATGTTTATTATACCCAAACCCCTAATTTCCATATGATGGCTTACAATTTTTGCACCACTGCCAATAAGTATATTGCCGCTTACACGCCTTATTTCTACAACATCATCGGCAACAAGTCTGTGTCCTCTCTCTATTAGAGCCAGAGCTGTTTCGCTTTTACCTACACCGCTTTTGCCTATGATAAGTATTCCTATCCCAAATACCTCTACAAGTACTCCATGTTCAACTTTTTTTGGTGCAAATATATTCCCCAGCACTCTCATAATCCGCATAGCAAAGTCCGAGGAAGAAAGGTTCGTTTGTAAAACCGGGCACTGTGCTTTTTCGGATAATTCTAAAAAGTCATCTGTCGGCTTATAGTTGTTGGTAAAAACACAGCATGGCATCTCATAGCTGAAAAATTTTTCTAATGTATCTGTATTACCCTCATTTGCCAGTTTTTTAAGGTAAGCATTCTCACCCCGCCCGAGTATCTGTATCCTCTGATGTGCAAAATTATCATAGAAACCGCTTAACGCAAGGCCCGGCCGATTTATTGCAGGAACGGTAATTTCACGTATAAGCCCCGGCCTTCCGCCGATACAGGAGAGGTCAAGAGCATCGTTCTCTTTTAGATCAAGCTGAAGCAGGTCAAGAATTCTAAATTTATCCATAATTAAATAACTTTTTTCATCTGCTACGAAGCCTCTGAAGCAGAACGTTTATGCTCCTGTATTTTACCCTTTTCCCTGTTAATTTTTACTTCCATTTTATCAAACAACTTATCTATACCCTGAAATATATCAAAACAATCTACCTCTATATGAGTAGTATTCCCCCAGCGAAAATTAATTGTAACCTCGCATTTAAAACCGCTACCCTCTTTTAAAAGCCTAAAGAGAAGATCAATTATAAGCTCTTTTGCAAAGTCTATCCTTGCTACTTTTTTCTCTATATAGTTCTTCATCCTTTCGCTAACATCTAAGTGTATGCCCTTAATTTCTACTTTCATATTCCCTCCTAGTTTATTAATATCATCTTCTATAAGAAGACTCTATTTCAAGTTCTTTTCTATACTTTGCAACAGTTCTTCTTGCTATATTAATACCCCTATTCGACAGTATTTCCCCTATTTTTTTGTCGGAAAGCCTTTTTTCTCCTTCATATCCTTCTATAATTTCTTTTATAATTTGTTTAACCCCCTCTTTAGAATATTTCGAACCTGTAGATCCCGGTCCTGTTATCGAATTAGAAAAAAAGTATTTAAGTTCGTAAATACCCCATTCGGTCTGCATATATTTTCCGCTTGTAATTCTTGAAACAGTAGCTTCATGTACATCTATCTCTCTTGCAATGTCCTTTAATGTGAGCGGAGCCAAATACTTGGGACCTTTTAAGAAAAACTCACGCTGAAATTCAACTATTGCCTTACAGGTTTTCAACAATGTCTCATTTCGCTGATGAATGCTCTTTATAAACCAGCGTGCATTCTGTATATTTTCTTTTACAAAGTCATTTACTTTTTTTACCGAATTTTTATCCTTTTTTTTCTGCTCTAAGTCTGCAAAGAATGAGTTCACCCCAAGCACAGGTATCTCTTCATCGTTTATAACAATTACAAAATCACCATCTTTTGTGTATTTATTGATTTTATACAGATTTACAACTCTTCTTTGTCTAGTAGGTCTTTCTAAATCCTTAGCAATCCTTTTCCAAATACCTACACCTTCTTCAGTACTTTTCTTCTTGAGATCCACTATAAGATCTTTCAAGATTTGATTTGTTGGTCC
>JALTHX010000181.1:0-2786 GCA_027076005.1 Caldisericaceae bacterium | reverse complement strand
GCTGAGTTAGAAGATGGAAATACGGTTGAAGGAGAATCAAAAATTACGGAGTATCATGGAAAAATAAAGCATATATATATTAAACCTGATAATGCAAAACCGTATATTGAAGCGTTAAAAAGGATAGGGGCTGCTGATGTTATCGTAATCGGGCCGGGAAGTTTATATACCAGTGTTATCCCTCCCCTCCTACTTCCTACGATAAACGATACTGTAAAAAGAAGCAAAGCTATAAAGGTGTACGTTTCAAATATAATGACTGAGCCAGGTGAAACAAACAGTTATACTGCATATGATCACTTAAAGACAATAGAGAATGTACTGGGAAACGGAGTAATTGATTACGTGCTGGTAAATGATAGAACGCCGAGCAAATATATCTTGGAAAAATACAAGGAGAGTGGCGCAGAACTTGTACAACCTGATGTTTCTTTAATACAGAAAGAAGGCATAAAATATATTAAGGATAACTTTGCAGATGAAAGGGGTGACGCAGTACGACACGATCCGGAAAAGTTGGCAAGAGCAATCATAGAAATAGCAAAAAAGAAAGCTTAAATGTTGTTTGCAAAAACGAGCTTTCCGGTGTCCTGAATCACATAGAGGCTGAATTTTATGGGCTGCTCGTATCCAACGGGAAAATTGGATATACTAAAGACAGTGTAAATCTTCTTTTCAGCACAAGAGAATTTTCCATAGTTAGAAAAATTGTAAAGATAGCAAATTCTATAGAATTTAAAAGAAAAGAAGATATTATACAGAAGGAAAACAATAAAATTATTCTGAAATTTAAAGGAGTAGATAAGATAGCAACATTCGATTTAATTGAAAGAAGAGTTAAAAAGCTTGGCAAAAACGAAGTAAAGGCCTTTCTCAGGGGTGTATTTTTAGGATGCGGGATACTGTCAACTCCTCCATCCTATCATATAGAACTGAGATTTGAAAAAGAAAAAGAAGCACATTTTATTGATGGGCTTCTAAAACAAATTCCCGTAAAGCATCTAACAAAAGACACCATCATATATATAACTGGCAGGGAAAATGTAAAAGTTTTTCTGTACGAAATTGGTGCAACGAATACATATGTTTTTATGGAAGAAGATGAAGTGAATAAAAGAATGACTAACGAAGCAAATAGAAAAGCAAATTTTGAATTTGCAAACCTGAAAAGGCAGTCAAACGCTTCCTCAAAACAGGTAGAAGTCTTAAAAAGGATGGAAAGCGACAGATCAATAAATAACCTATCTGATGAGCTTAAAGAAGTTGCAATGCTCAGGCTGCAATATCCTTATTCTTCTTTAAGAGAACTTTCCGAAAAAACCGGGAGTAGGATTTCCAAACAAACCATTTACTACAGACTTAAAAAAATAATGAAAGCATATGAAAAATAAGCAATCACAAAAAAACAAATTAAAGCTGAAATTGATACCGTATCTTGCATTTAGAGCAAAAATACTTAGAATGGGACTTGATGACCTCAATGAGTTTGTAACAAGCCTGTTAGAAATAAATCCTTTTGTGGAAGAGGACCGCACTGCACCTGCAGAAAATCATAATTGGAGAGAATTTGTAATAGACAGTGAAGATATGTATTCAAACCTTATTCACCAGTTCAGAATACTTAAAACAAATAAAGTTGAGAAAGAGATTGGTGAATATATCATCAAGAGCCTCACTCAGGAAGGTTATCTTATAGTACCTATTGAAAACATAGCGCAAAAATTTAATGTCTCCATAAAAACAGCAGAAGAATCATTAAAAAAAGTTCAAATGCTTGAACCGCCCGGGATTGCGGCAAGGAATCTCCCAGAATGTTTCATCCTGCAGCTTGAAAATGAAGGCCCGATAGGTCCAAAAGTAAAACATATCATTACACATCATATTGAAGAACTGGCAAAGGAAAAATATTCAGTGCTCTCCAAAGAAACAGGTCTAAATACGAATACATTGAAAAATTTAAGGGAAAAAATTTCTCACCTTACCGCTGCACCGGGCTTTGCATTCCAAAAAGAACGGATAAAATCCATAATCCCAGATTTGATAATAAAAAAGGTTGGCGAAGAACTTATAGTAGAGTTAAACAAAAAATTTAGAAGAAATTTCTATATAAACGAAAAATACCTGATGGCCATAAAAGAAAATAAAGCAGGCGCGCAATCTCTGAAAGAATTTATAGACAAAGCACGGTGGGCAAAGGAAACAATAAACGAGCGCGATAAATTATTATTTGGAATAGGTAAATTTATCGCAGAGAAAGAAACTAACTTTTTAAAAGGAAAAACTAAGTTTCCAGAGAAATATGGATTTGAAGAAATAGCAAAAGCATTAAAGAGCAATATTTCAGTAGTTTCAAGGCTTATGCAAAATAAATATATAGACACCCCTGTTGGAATTTTCCCCCTGCAATTTTTCCTACAACATAAAGGAAGGGGTTTTAATGATGAGGAGGTGAAATTAAAATTAAAAGAAATTATACAAAAAGAGGATAAAAGTAAACCGCTTAACGATGAAGAAATAAGCAAAAAACTTTTAGGCGATGGAATAGAAATTAAGAGAAGAACCATTGTAAAATACAGAAAAATACTTGGTATCCCCCCGAGCAACAGAAGAAAACGGGTTGACTAATATGATAATTACAGTAAAATGTGACAAAAACTTAAGGAGGTTTATATGGCAAAAGTAGCAATAAATGGATTAGGTAGAGTTGGAAGACAGGTTTTTAAAAGAATGTTTGATACCTTTCCTGAATTGGAAATTGTGGCAGCAAACGACTTATTTCCAAATGA
>JALTHX010000180.1:0-22777 GCA_027076005.1 Caldisericaceae bacterium | reverse complement strand
CTCAATAGGTCGATATTTTATTTCGATTGCGGTGCCAATGGCTGGCCCGATGGTCCTTACTCTTTCACTTTTTGTATTTCTTGGCAGCTGGAATGCATTTCTCTGGCCTTTAATTGTCACGAACAATCCTCATATATGGCCTCTTGAAGTAGCTTTGAATTCATATTTAGGCGAGGAAGGTGACCAATGGGGGCTTTTAACTGCCAGTTCAACAATGGCAATGATGCCTGTGCTAATTTTATTCTTAATATTCCAAAAGCAGTTTATTGAAGGCCTCTCAAGAGGTGCACTGAAAGGTTAGTAGTAAATTTAAAAATAAGACAAGGAGGTGTGAAGTATGAAAAAGTATTTAGCTTTAATTCTTGTGGTTCTTCTTGCTGCAACCGTTGTTGTGCCGTTTTCTAGAACTGCTGCTGAAAATGTAACAACTGTAAAAATTTATATTGGTAAGCCGACAGCTTATGTAAACGGTGCGGAGAAAGGTTTAGATCAGCCACCTGTAATTATGAACAACAGAACAATGGTTCCTATTAGATTTGTAACTGAGGCTATGGGAGCAAATGTTCAGTGGAACGCACAGGATAGGACCGTTACTATTACTCTTGGGTCAAATGTGGCAGTCCTCAAAATTGATGATGTAAAAGCGCAAGCCAATGGGTATGATGTTTGTCTTGATGCTGCGCCAACGATTATTGTAAAAACTTCAAGAACCGTTGTTCCTGTAAGATTTGTTGCAGAAACTCTCGGAATGGAAGTAGGTTGGAATGGGACGGAAAGGTCTGTTACAATTAAGTATTCTCCTGAATGGAAACCAGTAGCCGTATCTTTCTGGAATGCAATGAATTATCAACAAGGAAAAACCCTTAATGCTTTAATTAAGGAGTTTAACGCAACACATCCAAGAATTGAGATTAATGGCACGTCTTTCTCAAGTTACAATCCGCTTCAGCAAAAAACCATTGCGGCAATTGCGGCTGGCAACCCACCAGTACTTACGCAGGCATACGAGAATTGGGTAGCTCAGTATATAACGGGTGGATATCTTATACCTATGGAGAAATTTGTAAATGGGGCTGAAGGATTATTAAAGAGCCAAAAAGAAGATTTTTTCAAGAATATGTGGAATGATGGCTATCTCCCTGATGGAAAATTCTGGATGCTTCCTTTTAACAAGAGTAATATTGTAATGTACTACAATGCTGATATGCTTAAGAAGAGTGGGATCTCTGCCCCTCCAAAAACATGGAATGAATTTGATAAAGACTGTAAGATTCTTACCAAAGCTGATGGTAGCCAATGGGGAGCGTCTTATACCCCTTCTATTGACCTCTGGTATGCGAGAGTTTACGAATATGGTGGAGAAGTTCTTTCCAAAGATTATAGAAAGGTCGTAGTAGATAAAACACCTAACACAAAAGAACCAGGTGCTCTTATAGCTCTTCAGAAATTCAACGATCTTGTAAAGAGCGGAGAAATGCATATTACTACAAGATATAGTTACCAGACGGATTTTGGTAATCAAAAATGTGCATTTGTATTTGCAAGTGTTGCGAGTTTGTATTATATTAACAAATCTGTAAGCGGAAAATTTAAGTTTGCGCAAGCTCCGATACCAGCAGGCCCCGCAGGTCAGCATTCTGTAATGTATGGGACGAATGTTGTAATATTTGGCACAAATTCTACAGAAGTGCAGCAGAACGGTGCATGGAAATTCGTAAAATGGTTTACTTCCCCGATGCAAACTGCGCGTTGGGCAGTTGGATCCGGATATCTTCCTGTAAGAAAATCTGCACTTAAACTTCCGATCCTTCAGAATTTCCTGAGTGAACATCCCGATCTCAGAGCAGGTTACGATCAGCTTCCTAACTGTCTTGTTGAGCCTCCTATATCTTCCTGGAATCCTTCGAGAAGAGATATTTCAGCAGAGCTCCAAAAAATTTATTTGGGAAAAATCTCCCCTGAAGATGGGCTCAAGGAACTTGCTGCAAAACTTCGTGCAAATATTGGCGAGCATTAATCTACTTTAACAAAATTAATTGTTGTAATTACCCTCCGCTTTGCGCGGAGGGTTTTTATTTTAAAATTTACCTGAAATACTTGACAAGAATCAAATATTCTGTATAAATAGTAAAGCGTGGGCGGTTAGTTCAGAGGTAGAACGCTTCGTTGACACCGAAGAGGTCAGTGGTCCGATTCCACTATCGCCCACCATAAGGCTATTTATAGGGAGGAAAAATGCCAGAGAATATTAAGATTACTGTAAACGATAAGGAAAATCTTTTCAAAGAAGGTACTTCCGTAAAAGAGATATTTGAAGAATTTGGGGTGTTAAGCAGAGAAATCATCGCAGGAGGATGTAATGGCAAATTGTTAAACTTGTCAGATAAGGTTAACGATAGTCGTGTTATATCTCCTATAAAATCCAGTTCTCCTGAAGGAGAAGAAATTTTAAGGCACAGCACTTCACATATTATGGCACAAGCAGTGAAACATCTATTTCCGGATGTTAAATTTGCAATTGGGCCAGCTATAGAAAATGGTTTTTACTATGATTTTGATTTAGAGCATTCTTTCGTTCCCGAAGATTTAGAAAAAATTGAGAAAGAGATGAAAGAAATTGTAAAGGTAAATTATCCTTTTTCTAAAAAATTAGTTTCCAAAGAGGAGGCTGTAAATTATTTTAAAGAGAAAGGTGAAATATATAAATTAGAAATACTTAGCGAAATTCCCGATGACACTGTGAGTATGTTTACGCAAGGGGATTTTACTGACCTTTGCAGGGGACCACATGTCCCTTCCACAGGATATCTTAGGAATTTTAAACTTCTTTCTGTTGCAGGTGCCTATTGGCGTGGTGATGAAAAAAATAAAATGCTGCAAAGGATATATGGTGCTGCATTTGCTACAAAGGAAGAACTTAAAAAATATTTGAATTTTTTGGAAGAAGCAAAGAAACGTGACCATAGAAAACTTGGTAAAGAACTTGACTTATTTAGCATAAATGAGAACATAGGACCTGGGCTTATACTTTGGCATCCTAAAGGTGCTATGGTAAGAAAAGTAATTGAAGATTTTTGGAAAGATGAGCACATAAAGAGAGGCTATCAATTTCTCTATACTCCGCATATTGCACGTGTGGATTTGTGGAAAATCTCCGGGCATTGGGATTTTTACAAAGAAAATATGTTTTCTCCGATGGAAGTGGACAAGGGCCAATATATGCTGAAACCGATGAATTGCCCGTTCCATATTATGGTTTATAAGTCAAAGACACGTAGCTATAGAGACTTACCCGTAAGATATGCGGAACTCGGCACAGTTTACCGGTATGAAAAATCAGGAGTTCTACACGGGCTTTTGCGTGTAAGAGGATTTACGCAAGACGACGCACATCTTTTCGTAACTCCGGAGCAGTTAGAAGATGAAATCATAGGGGTATTAGATTTTACAAAGCATATGATTGAAACGTTTGGTTTTGATAAATACAATATATACCTTTCCACAAGGCCTGAGAAATACGTCGGTAGTTTGGAAAATTGGGAACTTGCAACAAACTCTTTACGCATTGCTGTGGAAAAGCTTGGTCTACCCTATAAAATTGACCCAGGAGAAGGCGTTTTTTACGGCCCCAAAATTGATGTAAAACTTGTGGACGCATTAGGACGGGAATGGCAAGGCCCAACAGTGCAGGTCGATTTTAATCTTCCCGAGAGATTTGATGTAACTTACATCGGGCAAGACGGTAAAGCCCACCGCCCAATAATGCTGCACAGAGTTGTGCTTGGTTCTATGGAAAGATTTTTTGGCACATTGATTGAACAGTATGCTGGTGCTTTCCCTGTTTGGCTTGCACCTGTTCAGGTAAAGATTATTCCTATTGCAGATGCACATTTGGATTATGCGAAAAAAGTGTATAACCTGCTTTTTGAACATGGCATAAGAGTGGAACTTGACAGCAGAAGCGAAAAAATGAATTCTAAAGTAAGAGACTCCGAAAAGGAAAAGATTCCATACACATTAGTATTAGGTAATAGAGAAGCTGAGAATGGAACTGTATCTATAAGGCAGAGAAAGAAAGGTAATCTTGGTGCAGTGAAACTTGAAGATTTCCTTACTGAAATTCTGGGCAAAATTAAAAATCGAACTATTGATTAAATTTGCAAAATTAGTATAATAAAATGGAAAAAATGAGAAAAGGGTATTTAACCTACCTTAAGCGGCATTGAGGTCTGCGAAAAGGTTTATTTTAGAGAATTATTTTAATCTTAAAGGTGGCCTCGCGCCACCTATATTAATTTATGGAGGTGGAAATATTAAAGAAAAAGACGTAATTGCAAACGAAAGGATTAGATGGAGAGAAGTACGTGTAATTGATGAAGAAGGAAATCAGATGGGAGTAATGACCTCCCGAGATGCCTTAAATTTAGCGATGGATAGAGGTTATGATCTGGTTGCAATTACACCAAAGGCTAATCCCCCTGTGTGTAAGCTTGTCGATCTTGGTAAATTTATTTACGAAAGAACAAAGAAAGAAAAAATGGCTAAGAAAAAGCAGATGAAAGTTGAAATGAAACAGATGCGATACAGGTTGAAGATAGATAAAAATGATCTGGATACAAAGAATAAAAAAGTTCGCAAGTTTTTAGAATCTGGGAATAGAGTTAAAGTAGAAATCTGGTTCAGAGGCAGAGAGATGGCTCATACAGAAAAAGGGTTTGAGTTAGCAAAGAGAATTGTAGGTGCTCTTTCAGACGTTGGGTCATTGGTATCTGAACCTAAACTTTCTGGAAGAAATCTGATTTTTTATTTTGAGCCAACTAAGGAAACTTTAAAAAGATTAAAGGAAAGGAGAGATAAAGATGGCAAAAAAGATGAGAACAATGAAATCAGCAGCAAAGAGGTTTAAAGTAACCGGAAGCGGTAAAATTGTCGCTTATGGAGCCGGACATAGCCACCATCTTGAAAAAAAAGGAATGAAAAGAAAGAAAAGGCAACTTAAAAAAAGAATTGTTCAAGAAGAAGATTCTAAAAATATCAAGGCCTTGCTTCCTTATTTGAAGTGAAAGGAGAGTGAATGTAGATGAGAGTAAAAGCGGGTGTTGTAAACAGAAAAAAGCATAAGAAAATTCTGAAGTTAGCTAAAGGTTATAGAGGTGCCGCGTCTAAAAGATTCAAAGTAGCAAATGAGGCAGTAATTCATGCGCTGAAAAATTCGTATATTCATAGGCGAGAAAGAAAAAGAGAATTCCGTAATTTATGGATTGTGAGAATAAATGCACTCTCAAGACAATACGGATTAACATACAGTAAGTTTATTGGTGGCCTTAAAAAGGCAAATATTGAAATTGACAGAAAAATGCTTGCAGACCTTGCTGTAAATGATGTTGAGTCTTTTGTGGACCTTATAAACAAAGCAAAAGAAGCACTTGGAACAGCAGAATAATATTTTTAAGAGCAGTTTTAAAAGGGGCACATAATAAGTAGTGCCCCTTTTTTCTTTACAATCCCTTTTTTCTTTTTTTCAAAGCAATAAATACAATATAAGTTATAATTATATCTATTACTCCTTTTATTAGATTGAAAGGCAGATTAACTTTAAGCAAGTATTTCATAAGAGCTTTATGAGTGATTCCTGGCATCCAAAATGTAGGTACTGCCCACATATTCACTGGAATCATAATAAGTGCCATAAGAAAGGCACCCATAATAAGGCCGAGAATTACAAAAATTGTCTTTTTGCTCTTTTTGGTAGCAAATCCAAGAACTCCTGCAAATGTCCCAAGTGCTATAAAGTTAATAAATGCACCCAGCAATCCTCCTCCTCCTCCGCCGCTCAGCATATATAAAAGGTCCTTGGTAAAAGCAATGGCAATTCCAAATACTGGCCCAAGGTATATTGCACCAAGGAGCAAGGGAATGTCGCCAAGGTCAGTTTTTAAGAAACTTGCGGCAGGAATCAAAGGAAACTCTGTGAAACGCATCAATACAAAGCTTAAAGCTGCGAGAATACCTGCAAAAAGGATTGTTCTCAACTTCTTTTTATTCATTTAATATGATTGTCCAGGGTCAATCTTCACCTCCTCTCATCCAGACTTTACTGTCGGCTTCGGAATTTAACCGAATCAGCCTTAATTTTAAGGCTCGCGGGCTTAGAGCAAATGCTCTTTACCGCCGGTCAGGAATTACCCAGGATTGCTCCTTAGGTTCACCCTGCCCTGGAGGCTAATTTATTATAGCATATTTGTAAAATTATTAAAATAAGGTATTATTTTCTTATGAAAAATTTTGAGTTTGTTGCTTTAAATATGATGAGATTTGGAAATAAAAGAAAAAAATTCAGAGATATGTACAAATCTCTTTTGAAAGAGGAATTATATTCTTTAAAATTAGATAACAGTGAGATAGAGTTAGCGTATAATGAACTTGAGAAAGCCCGCGGTATGGGCATAAGAATTATTACTTTTAATTCCGATGAATACCCTGAAAGTCTAAAGCACATTCCAGACTCACCAATTGTCCTTTACGCCAAGGGGGACTCGTTAAACATTTCTAACATTTCGGTGAGCATTGTTGGTTCCCGTAAGTGTTCGCAGTATGGCAGAAATGCGGCTTATAAATTTGCTAAGGATTTTGCTTCTTATGGAATAACTGTTATAAGCGGGCTTGCCGTTGGTATAGATAGCTCAGCTCACTTGGGCAGCATCGACGGTAAAGGAAAAACAATTGCTGTTATAGGAAGCGGTCTTGATAGGGTGTATCCTGCTTCAAATAAGCAGCTTGCAGACCGGGTAATTTCTTCGGGTAGTTTAATTTCGGAGTTTCCTTTGGGGACAAAACCTGAAAAATATAATTTTCCCTTCAGAAACCGTATAATAAGCGGACTTTCTCTTGCAACTATCGTAGTGGAAGCTGCAAAGAAGAGTGGCTCGCTTATTACAGCACGCCTTGCTGCAGAGCAAGGAAAGGACGTGTTTGCTGTCCCTGGCAATATCACGAGCAGAATGAGTGAAGGAACAAATGCACTAATTAAGGATGGTGCTATTCCGGCAACATGTACTGATGATATATTGACCTATGTAAAAGAACTAAAAACGGATAATCCACAATTAGAAAATGTAAAAAAGCCTGTAAAAAATGTAACTCCTGAGGAAAAGCTGATACTATCCATTATGGAAAATAGTGCCGAAACAATTGATAATGTTTCCTTAAAAAATGGCATTTCAGTATCAAAACTTATTGCTGTTCTTACTTATATGGAAGTAAAGGGCCTTATTAAAAGGAATGGAGGAAGGTATATAAAAGTTTAATGAGTGTGAACATAATTGGCGGGGGGCTCGCGGGAAGTGAAGCAGCTCTTTACATTGCAAGTAAAAAAATACCAGTGCGCTTGTTTGAAATGCGTCCAATAAAGATGACTGAAGCGCATCGAAGTGAACTTTTTGCTGAAGTCGTGTGCAGCAACTCCTTTGGTTCAATAAATCCGGAGAACGGAAGAGGATTGTTGAAACAAGAGGCGCTCTCTCTTGGCTCTACTCTCTTAAAAATAGCTAACGAATGTAAAGTTCCTGCAGGGAAAGCACTCGCAGTGGATAGAGAGTGTTTTGCTCATAGAGTTACCAAGCTTATTGAATCTAATTCATACATAGAGGTAATAAGAAGAGAAGTAACAGAAATACTGGATGGGATTACTATTGTTGCAACAGGGCCTTTGACCTCTAATACTTTTCTTGGTTATTTAAAGGATAATCTTGGTATAAACGATCTATATTTTTATGATGCTCTTTCCCCGGTTGTGACCTTTGAGTCGCTAAATCTCGAGAAACTTTTCTTCGGTGGGCGTTATGAACAATCACCTGATTATCTTAATGCTTCTATAGACGATAAGGAATATAGTAGATTTTACCGAGAGTTAATTAATGCGGAAAGGCATTTACCGCATGATTTTGATAAGAAATTTTTTGAAGCATGCCTTCCGGTTGAGGAGATTGCAATAAGAGGTGAGGATGCTTTGCGCTTTGGTCCATTAAGGCCAAAAGGTTTTGGCAATAAATATTACGCTGTTGTTCAGCTTAGAAAGGAAAATGTTGAAGGTACTTTATTTGAGCTTGTAGGGTTTCAAACAGCCTTAAAGTATAGTGAGCAGAAGCGAGTGTTCAGATTTATTCCTGGCCTTGAAAAAGCAGAGTTTGTTAGATTTGGTTCTATACACAAGAATGCTTATATAAAATCTAACGTTTTATTGAATAGTTTTTTGCAGCTTAAGACAAAGCCGAATATCTTTTTTGCAGGCCAAATCAGTGGAGTAGAGGGCTACGTAGAAGCAATTGCTACTGGTTTATTTGCTGGTGTTAACGCAGTAAAGCTTTTAAGAGAAGAACCCCTTATTTTTATGCCCGACAACACAATGATAGGGAGCTTGATAAGATTTATTACGACTAACATATTGGATACCCCTCAACCGATTCGGGCGAATTTTGGAATCGTCCCTGAAAAATACTTTAAACTTCATAAATCGATTAGGAAGAAGAAATTTGCAGAGGACAGCACAAGTGAAATAGAGAATATGAAAAGTAAATTATGAATGAGACGGAGAAAATTGCTCGACTCTATGAACTTTTATCCCCTTGCTACTTATGCCCGCAAAACTGTGGCGTAAGAAGGCTATCCGGAGAAAAAGGAATGTGCAACGCGGGGGTAAAAGTAAAAATTTCGTCTGTGGCAATTTATAGAGGAGAAGAGCCGCCGCTTGTCGGTAAAATTGGTTCTGGAGCTATCTTTTTTAGTTTTTGCAATTTGAAATGTGTATATTGTCAGAATTATAATTTTAGCCAGAATGGTGCAGGAAGATTTGTAAGTGTTTTGGAGCTTTCCGATATTATGCTTGAATTACAACGCAAAGGAGCTGCTAATATTAATCTTATAACCGCAACGCATTTTCTTCCACAAGCGATTTCTGCATTAATTGTTGCAAAAAATAATGGCCTTGTAGTTCCTATTGTTTATAATACAAGTGGTTATGAATCCGTAGAAGTTTTAAGACTTATTGAAGGGTTTATTGATGTATACTTAACTGATTTTAGATATGGAACGGATGATTGGGGGGTAAGCTACTCTGTGGCTTCTTACTATACGGAAATTGCAAAATCTGCTTTGAGGGAAATGTTTCGCCAAGTTGGAAATCTTAAAATTGGAAAGAATGGACTTGCAAAAAAGGGGGTAATAGTAAGGCACCTTTTGTTTCCAAATGGCATTGATGAGTTCGAATCTGTCTTGAAACTTGTAAAAGATTCTGTTGGAAATGAAGTTTATTTTAGTCTAATGAGCCAATATATTCCGGTTTACAAGGCAAAATATTTTTCTAAAATTAATCGAAAGGTTACTAAAGAAGAATTTTTGAAAGCAGCTTTTTTGTTGAGAAGTTATGGATTTGAAAATGGATGGGTGCAGTATTTTTAATTTTTTTTATATTCTCTAAGAAGTGATTTTACCTTTGCAATAAGAATATCCATTGCAATTTCGTTTTTTCCACCCCGCGGAATGATAATATCGGCAAATTGTTTTGTTGGCTCCACAAATTGAATATGCATAGGGCGAACAGTTTTCAGATATTGTTGTGTAACAGATTTTAAATCCCTGCCTCTTTTCAGAACATCCCTTCTGATTCTTCTTATTATTCTTACGTCTGAATCTGCATCTATAAAAATTTTGATATCAAATAAATTTCTAAAGTTTTTGTAATAAAAAAGCAGAATCCCCTCTATAATTACCACAGGTGTAGGGCATACTTTATTGAATTTTCCTGTTCTTTTATATTGGGAAAAGGAATACTCAGGTATTTCGACACACTTTCCGTTTTTGAGCTCCCTAAGATGTTTTGTAAAGAGATCTATATCAAATGCAGATGGGTGGTCATAGTTTATTTTCTTTCTTTCTTCAATGGAAAGATTTGGAAAATTTTTATAATAAGAGTCCATTGAAATAATACAACATTTCTCTCTTCCAAAATGTTTTTGAATAAGTTTTGCTACTGTTGTTTTTCCTGAACCGGTGCCACCCGCAATTCCTATAAATTTTGGCCAGCTCATTTTATATTTTGGATATTACAAGTTTTGTGATTAGCTTTAATGCGTTTAACACGCCTACCCCATCTATTGCAATTGTTTCGAAATATTGATATTTGTTTTCTGGATTCAGGTCTTCTTGTAATTCTTCTACAGGCATAATGTTTTCCATATCTCTCTTATTGTATTGAAATATAAGTGGAATACTTTCCAGAGACTCTCCATAGTCTATAAGGTTTTCAATCATATCGTTATAGCTATAAATGTTTTCTTCTTTTTTTCTTCTTTGAGAATCTGCGACAAATATAATTCCGTCTGTAGAGCGCAGAACAGATTTTCTTGTAAGTTTGTATATAAATTGTCCCGGTACCGTGTAGAGACTAAGTCTTATTTTGAAACCTTTAATGCTTCCCAATTCAAGTGGTAGAAAATCAAAAAATAAAGTTCTCTCGGTTTCTGTTGCGATACTTGTAAATTGACCTTTCACTTTACCCGGAAGTGTTTTATATATATTCCTTAAACTTGTAGTTTTACCGCTCAGTGCAGGACCATAATATACTATTTTGAACGAAATTTCCTTTCGTGCGAAGTTGAATGTGCTCATCTATTCTCCTTCCGGATTTTAAAATAGATCATCTATTTCGTTATCTATATTTTTCCCAATGTTTTTTGGTGCTTGATGTTCAGAACTTCTTTTTTCTGCTTTTTTGACAATCTCTTTAACGCTGTTTCCCACTTTTTTTGCCCAGAAGCGAATTGCACCTATAGGTGCACGATTGTCAAATATTATTGAAAGAAGTGTGTCATGCGTTATTAAAGAAATATGTATGTTTGTTTCTTGTCCTTGGTGGAAGGTAATAGTAAACTCTTTTTCTCCAAGAATTCTTGCGAGCTCGTTAGTTGCGGAAAAAACTCCTGCGGCAAGTGCTGAAACCATTACTGCGGCATCGGATGTAATATCTCCGCTTTTTGCAATAAGCTCCCCGCTTTTGTTAAGCAGGATAATATCTTTTGCTTCTGAATCGGCTAAGTATTCACCGAACATTTCGTCTATTAGTTTGGATTCCCCGGCATTTAATACTACTTGTGTTTTTGAAAGCCTTTCATCTTCCATTATTATTCCACCTCCGTTTTCACCGTTTTAAGTAACCCTTTATTAACTAAATTTTTTAATATTTTGCATGCTTTATAATACGACAATTCTTCTTTTTCCAAAATTTCGTTTATGTTTTTTTGTTCTGCTAAGCTTTTAAGTATTTTCCATTCTTTTTCGGATATGGATACTTTCCCTGAAGGGCTATTTGTTGTTATTAGCTTTACTTCTCCAGTAAATATATCTTTGATTTCTGAGCATTCTTCTCTTACTGACAGGCCTTGAAATATAATCTCAGTATTATTTTTTTTAATTGTTTTGGGAGGGAGGATTATATTCTGAATAAATTCAAATGCCCCATAGGTTTCAAGAAATACATCTTTTATTGCATCTTCTCCGTTTGAAAAGGGAGCACCAGCATGGAGGATTTCACCATTTTTAAAGTAGATTCTATACCTTCTTCGGTGGGAATTTATTTCTAACTTTCCACTTTTCTTGCCTGAAGTAATCATCTGCAATATTTCTTCCAACTTAAAGTCTTTTAAATTTCCCTTTATTGGCATACCAATCTCCTTTTTTTAATTGTATATATAATTGATTTTTATGCAAATGTTTTTATAATGTTTTTGGAGGTGAATTATGGAGAATTTTGAGTATAAAAATAAAAACGCATGGTCTAAATTGGACAGACGAGAGGTAATGGATTTTGCTGAGGGTTATAAGCAATTTATTGGTGCCTATAAGACTGAGCGAGAAGTTGTTTCATTTATTTGGAATGAGTCAGAGAAAATAGGTTATAAAAATCTGTTCGATGAAGGCTATGATGGTAAAGATTTTTTTGCAGTAAACGACGGAAAGAGTATATTCATATTCAAAAACGGTACAGAGGGAATTGAAAAAGGAATCAATATTGTTGTAGCCCATATAGATTCGCCACGCATTGACATAAAACAAAACCCTTTGTATGAAAAATTTGATATAGCGCTTTTACGAACGCATTACTATGGAGGTATAAAGAAATACCAATGGGCCACTCTGCCCTTAGCATTACATGGTGTTTTAATTCTTAAAAATGGCGAGAAGCTCGAGTTTTCTATGGGTGAGACGCCAGATGAGCCTGTTTTTGTGATCTCAGATTTACTTCCGCACCTTGGCCGTAAACAGATGGCTAAGCCTGCAAAAGAAGTTATTGAGGGAGAAGCGCTGGACCCTGTTGTTGGCAGTATTCCGCTTGAAGAGGAAGAAAAAAGCAGTGTTAAGAAGGCTATTCTTAAAGTTTTATACGATCAATTTGGAATTACAGAAGAGGATTTTATTTCTTCAGAGCTTACTCTTGTGCCAGCCGGAGGTGCAAGGGATGTAGGCTTTGACAGAGCCGCACTTACTGCCTATGGGCATGATGATAAAATATGTGCCTATACTGCATTTAGGGCATTGATTGATTCTGATGTTTCTGAGAAGCCAATGCTTATGATGCTGATGGATAAAGAAGAAATAGGCAGTGATGGTATCAGCGGATCCCAAAGCGATTTTCTTGAGTATGTGATTGAAAGCTATCTTAAAGCAAAAGGAATTAATAATGTTTCTGCTCGTGAAGTCCTTCATAAATCTTTTGCACTGTCAGCAGATGTAAATGCTGCGATTGACCCTTTGTATCCTGATGTATTTGAAGAACAAAATGCTGCTAAATTTGGCCATGGAATTGTAGTAACCAAATTTACAGGATCAGGTGGGAAGTACAGTTCAAGTGATGCCTCGGCAGAATTAGTATTTGCTGTAAGGTCTCTATTTAATGAAAAAGATGTTCCTTGGCAAATCGGAGAGCTTGGTAAGGTAGATGTTGGAGGCGGCGGAACGATTGCGAAATTCCTTGCAAAAAGAGGCGTGGAAACAATAGATGCAGGACCTGCATTGCTTTCTATGCATGCTCCTCATGAAATTGCCTCTAAAGCAGATCTGTACTCCTCATATCTTGCTTATAAAGTTTTTCTTAACAGTACGCTTAAATTGAAACGATGAAAAGAGTTATACCCATAGTTAGTCTTAGTATAATTTTTGGTGTAACGGTGAGCTTTATGGAGGGGGTTTCCCCCTCCTTCAATTTGAATACTTTTAATATAATTAACTTTAAACTCCTTCCTATGCTCCTTTCTATTTTTATAGTACTTTTATTAATTCTTTTTTCCCAAAATATTTTTACTGCAATTTTATCTTTATTTGTCTATGCATTTTCATTTATGGCGTTTATGTTATATGTAAAAATACCTTTTGGATATGAGTTTTATGTGCGGATGAGCATAATTGTTTTTATAGGGATATTCTCTGCAATTGTCCTTTTCCTTGGTAGAGGTATGAGGTTACAGAACAGGACACCGGGGTTAAAGGCTAAAAGAGATATAGCTTTTCCAATCATATTTTTCTTAGCTTCCATACTTATAAGTATGGCTATTGTTTTATTTGAGCAAAGAAATTTTTATAGCTTTATCCCCACATTTTTCTATAGTTATTTATACTTTTTAATTGCAATTTCCGCAATTGCATCTTTCTTTTCCTTTAATGAGGTTTCAGGTTTTTTAATCGGTTCTTTTTCTGTGCTGATATATTTTCTAATGAATAGGCTTATAATTAATAGCTTTAATATTTATTTTCTTTTAAATGCGGAGAGAAGTTTTGCTTTGGTTGTGTTAATTTATGCCGTTCTGTTTGGGATAGGCACTTCTATTTTAGCACACAGTAGCGCACTTTTACTTAATGGCATTGCTCTGAGAAGAGCATCATTTAAAATGTCAACTGTTATTACATCGGACGAAAAACCTATGAGAAATGCTCAAAAGGAGATTTCTAAAAACAACACCTTAAAACCAAAAGATAATCTTAAAACACCTGATGAGAGTAGCCCCAAGAAAGATTCGCTAATAGTTAATGAAAACCCTTCAAAAGACAATGCTTATAATGGCGTCAAAAACAAAACTTCCATAAATAAAAAGAATGAAGAATCAAACTCTTGATTAGAGGTGATAAATCTGTATACTTCATAAGAAAGATTGACACTCTTTCTTCGCAGGAAAACTGCGAGGCAAATAGACCGTAAGGAGGTATAAATGAATTATTACGAGATGCTTTACATTGCTTCTTCTACATTGCAAGAAGCAGAAAGAGAAGAGCTTATTAAAAAGCTCAATGATTTTATTTTGCAGAAAAATGGGGAAATTATTACTGAAAACAGGTGGGGAACACGGACACTTGCATATCCTATTAACAAGAACACTTCTGGTTATTATGTCCTTGAGTACATAAAACTTCCGTCTGAAAATCTGAGTGATCTCCGTTATTTTATGCAAATTAATGAGGGTTTTCTACGCTCTATGATTCTCCGGAAAAATAGTGTACCTGTAGCTGAGAAAAAGAAAGAAGAAGCTAAGAAAGAAGAAGTCAGGAAAGCCGAAACCGTAGGGAAAGAGGTATCTAATAATGGCGACAGATCTGAATAGGATTTTTTTAACGGGAAGGCTTGCAGCGGATCCTGATGTACGCTATACACCTAATGGTGCCGAAGTTGCTCAATTTAACATTGCAGTAAATAGAGCGTACAAAATTAAGGATAACCCTGAGTGGCAGGAAGAGACTTTTTTTGTCCGAATTATTACGTGGAACAGACTTGCTGAAAAAGTGGAAAAGAACTTTAAAAAAGGTGATCTTGTATTAATAGAAGGGAGATTGGGCATAAGAAGCTATGAGGTTGACGGAACCAAGAAATGGGTTACCGAAATCATAGCAAACGATGTTAAGTTTCTTCCAAGAAACAGGTCAAAGAACGCAGAACAATCTACAAGCGAGAGTTCTGAACCGGACGTTCCGTTTACATAGAGGAGGTATATTATGGATAACAATTCGAGAAGGCCAAGGAGAAAATCATTTTTCTACAAACCAAGAAAAAAAGTATGTATATTTTGTGCCAAAGGCATAGATGAAGTAGATTACAGAGATATTGCAAAACTCTCACGTTTCATTAGCGAAAAGGGTAAAATTCTTCCGAGAAGAGTAACCGGTCTTTGCGCAAAGCATCAGAGGCAACTTTCTGTTGCAGTAAAACGTGCACGCGAAATGGCTCTTTTACCTTATTCTAAAAGATGAAAATAAAAGTAATTCTTTTAAAAAATGTTAAAGGTTTAGGTACTTCAGGTAGCGTAGTCTCTGTTTCGAGAGGCTACGCTTTTAACTATTTATTCCCTAAGGGACTTGCTAAAAAAATCTCTGAAAAAGGCGCAGATAAAGTAATAAGCAAAATTAAAAGTGATGAAGAACTCCGTAAAGTTAGAGCATTAGAGCAAAAGACTCTTTTGGAGAGCAAAAAGATTGTGATAAAGGCAAACTCTGGAGAAAGTGACAAATTGTTTGGTTCTATTACTTCTTCAGACATAGAAGACAAAATTAAGCATATTTTTGATTTAGATGTAAATAAAAAACAAATTAAATTAGACAAACCCATTAAGAAACTTGGAGAATACGAAGTTCCTGTAAAAATTTATAAAGAAATTAATGCAAAATTAAAAATTGTTGTAGTAAAGGAGTCATAAATCCTTTATGCCTCGTCAGGATGATAACTTAAGGGTTCCACCGTATAATATAGAGGCAGAACAATCTATTATTGGTTCTCTGCTGATTGATAGAGATGCAGTTTACCGTGTTATTGAAATTGTTGATCCGGAAGATTTTTATAGGGATGAGCATAAATATACCATCCGAGCTATTTACGACCTTGCTTCTGAAGAGAAACCCATTGATATCGTTTCGGTTGCGGATAAATTGAAAAGCTCTGGAAAGTTGGAATTTGTCGGCGGTATAACTTATCTTGCCAGACTTGCAGATTCTGTTCCTAACTCTGCCAATGCGGATTATTATGCAAAAATTGTTAAAGATAAGTCTCTTTTACGCCAACTTATTAAAGCTGGAGGAGATATCTCGGAGTTAGGTTTTGACCAAACGAGCGATATAGATACCTTGATAGATAGGGCAGAGAGAAAAATATTTTCGCTTTCTCAAAAGAGGATGAAATCATACTTTGTGCAGATTAAAGATTTTTTGCCACAAAGCTTTTCGGAAATGGAATCCAGATATAAAAGAAAATCCGGTATTTCAGGAATACCATCTGGTTTTAGTGATCTTGATAAAATAACAGGTGGTTTTCAAAAATCAGACCTTCTTATTATTGCTGCGCGTCCAAGCGTTGGTAAAACTTCCCTTGCCGCAAACATATCCGAATATATTGCAATTAAAGAGAAAAAAGCTGTTGCAATGTTTAGCTTGGAAATGTCGAAAGAACAATTAATAGAAAGAATGCTTTGTTCTCAGGCAAGAGTAAACCTGCAAAGATTAAAAACTGGATTTCTTACTGAGCAGGACTGGCCCAAGCTCACTGAGGCTTATAGTAACTTATTTGAAGCGCGTATTTTTATAGATGACAGTCCTGATGTTACGCTTACGGACATACGAGCGAAAGCACGTAGGATGAAAGTAGAGGAAGATATTGATATTATTGTTGTTGATTATCTTCAACTTATACGCAGTAAAGAGCGCTTCGAGAACAGGGTGATTGAAATTTCCAATATCACAAGAGGGCTTAAAAACCTTGCACGTGAATTAAGTATTCCTGTTGTTGTCCTATCTCAGCTTAGTAGGGCTGTTGAGAAAAGGGACAGTGGGAAGCCGGTATTATCAGATCTCAGGGAGTCTGGTTCTATAGAGCAGGACGCAGACGTTGTTATGTTTTTATATAGGCCGGATCCTGAACTAAGAAATGAAATTGAGTTATATGTTGCGAAACAGCGAAACGGACCTACTGATTCTGTTAAATTAATTTTTCTCAGTGAATATACTCGATTTGAACAGAAAGTTCCTCAGAAAAATTTATAAAACTCTTGACAGAAAGATTAATATTCGTATTATAGTAAAGGCGTGGGCCGTTAGCTCAGTAGGTAGAGCATCTGCCTTTTAAGCAGAGGGTCACAGGTTCGAATCCTGTACGGCTCACCATCGCCCTCGTGGTCTAGCGGTTAGGACATCGCCCTTTCAAGGCGGCGGCAGGAGTTCGACTCTCCTCGAGGGCACCAACAGTTTTTTTGCGGGCGGATGGCTCAGCGGTAGAGCACTTCCCTCACACGGAAGGGGTCACAGGTTCGAATCCTGTTTCGCCCACCATTGTCGCTTGCAAAATTGTAGAATTTTAATATAATTGCACCAGAGTGGGGTCGTGGTGTAGCGGTTCAACACGCCGGCCTGTCACGCCGGAGACCGTGGGTTCAAATCCCATCGATCCCGCCACTTTTGAAGCGGGAGTAGCTCAGGGGTAGAGCACTGCCTTGCCAAGGCAGTTGTCGCGGGTTCAAATCCCGTCTTCCGCTCCATTTTTTATTTATAGGCGGTTGTGCCGGCGTAGCTCAGTTGGTAGAGCAGCTGATTCGTAATCAGCAGGTCGTCTGTTCAAGTCAGATCGCCGGCTCCATTAGAAAATGGTAGGGGAGGTTAGAATGGAAAGCTTTGCTATTGTAATTTGTTTTGGAATTTTATCTTTGCTAATTGCATTTTTCTTAAGTATATCTGTTGTTAAAAAAGACTCTGGAAGCGAGATTATGGTCAAAATCTCTAATGCAATTCAAAAAGGCGCTTCCGCTTTTCTCATAGAAGAGTATAAAACTATGTCTATCTGGATCATTATCTTTGCAGCAGTTATCTGGATTATTATTTCTCCTTATGTGGCTTTAAGCTTTGTCGTAGGTGCACTTCTTTCCATCCTTTCAGGGTATTTAGGTATGGCGATTGCAACGAGAGCGAACGGACGTACCACTCAGGCTGCGAGAACTAATATTGGAGAGGCATTAAAGGTAGCATTTTCTGGAGGATCAGTAATGGGGCTTACAGTATCAGCACTTGGCGTGCTGGGCTCTATATCGATTTACCTGTTATCTTCCCATTATCTGTCCAATATTATAAGTCCGCTTATTGTTGTAACTGGTTATTCAATGGGTGCGAGTTTTGTTGCTCTTTTTGCCCGTGTCGGGGGCGGGATTTATACGAAAGCTGCCGATGTAGGAGCAGATCTTGTTGGAAAGATAGAAGCAGGAATTCCTGAGGATGATCCGCGTAACCCCGCAGTAATTGCAGATAATGTAGGTGATAACGTTGGAGATATTGCAGGGATGGGCGCTGACTTATATGAATCATATGTTGGGTCTATTCTTAGTGGAATTATTTTAGGTTATGCCGTCTTCGGTATTCAAGGAATTAAATTTGTGTATCTTATTGCAGGATATGGAATTCTCTCCTCCCTGATAGGTGTTTTATTTGTGCTTTTTACTTCACGTGGAAAAATAAATCCACAGAAAGCATTGAATGTCGGAACAATCGTTGCTAATATAATTGCAGTTTTGCTTATATTATATCTTTCAATATCAGTGCTTCACAATATTGGCGTCTTTATTGCGATTTTTGCAGGGTTAATCGTAGGCCTTGCAATTGGCTTTATTACTCAGTACTATACAAGTGGAAAGCCTGTGCGGCTCATTGCTAAATCTGCTTCTGAAGGTGGTGCGGCAACGACTATTCTTTCTGGTATGGCTGTT
Organism: Caldisericaceae bacterium; assembly: GCA_027076005.1. GTDB lineage: Bacteria > Caldisericota > Caldisericia > Caldisericales > Caldisericaceae > S016-85. Next base: position 4,004 of record JALTHX010000180.1, on the reverse strand, counting down.
GGCATGCAGAGCACATTCCTCCCTCTTATTTTTATTGGGGTTGGCGTGGTTATTGCATATCTTTCTGCGGGCCTTTTTGGTATTGCCCTTGCTGGAATTGGGATGCTTGCAACACTTGGAATTAACTTGAGCGTTGATGCCTATGGTCCTATTGCGGACAATGCCGGAGGAATAGCAGAGATGGCAGGCCTACCTGAAGAGGTTAGGGAAAGAACCGATGTTTTAGATGCATTGGGAAATACTACTGCTGCAATGGGGAAAGGTTTTGCAATTGGTTCCGCTGCACTTACCGCGCTTGCGTTATTTTCTTCTTACTCACAGGCGATGCACCTTACAGGTATGAGCTTGCTTTCTCCTTATGTGATGGCTGGTGCATTGATGGGAGCTTCTTTACCATATTTGTTCTCATCTTTTTCTATTATGGCCGTAAGTGATACTGCAGGGCTTATGGTTGAAGAGGTAAGAAGACAATTTCACGAAATCCCCGGGCTTATGAGCGGTAAAGCAGACTCTGATTATAAAAAATGTGTTGCAATAAGTACAAAAGGGGCCTTAAAAAATATGATTTTACCTTCTGCAATTGCTGTACTCGCTCCATTTATTACTTTTTTTGCTTTTGCAAAACATGGGAAAGAAGCACTTGGTGGCTTGCTTGCGGGTGCTTTAATTGGCGGAGTGCTCCTTGCTATCTTTATGTCTAATGCAGGAGCAAGTTGGGATAATGCTAAAAAATATGTGGAGCAGGGTAACTTTGGCGGTAAAGGATCTGAGGCACACAGAGCAAGTGTTGTTGGCGATACTGTTGGAGACCCGCTGAAGGATACAGCAGGCCCTTCTTTAAATATTCTTATAAAACTGATGACTACCATTTCCCTGCTTTTCGGTCCGTTTCTTCTGAAACTACTGTAAAAATATGAAACTCCTGAAACAAATTTTAATTTGGGTTGTAATAATTTCTATTACAGTTATTGGGTTTTATGTTTTTAGTACGGCAAAAAATTTTAGTGGGGTAAATAAAGGCCCTACAAATTCTAACAATAATGGAAGCAGTTCTAATGTGCAGACTGCCCCCCTTGACTTAACTAAAACGATAAATGTTTTGATAATGGGGACTGACCAACGCTCATGGGATGCTTCTGGCCGTTCGGATGTAATGGTACTGCTTAATATAAATCCTTCTACAAAAAAAATAAATTTGCTCTCTATCCCACGAGACTCGCGGGTGGAAATCCCAGGGCATGGTTATAATAAAATTAATGCCGCTTATAATTCTTTGTTTTATAATGATGGAGGAGCAAATCTTAGTATAAAAACTGTGGAGAATTTGTTAGGATTACAGGATGGAGACATTCAATACTTTGTAGTGTTTAATTTTAATGGTTTCAAAAAAGTGGTTGATGCACTTGGCGGAGTGACAATCGATGTTACGGAGCCAATGCATTATCATTCTAAGCTTGGAGATGTAAATATCGACCTTAATCCCGGGGTTCAGCATTTAGATGGTGAAAAAGCTCTGGAATATGCACGATTTAGATATGATCAGTATGGTGATTTTACGGCTACGGAAGATGGTAAAATTCACGGGAGAGTAGCAAGGCAGGAAAAGTTAATAGAGGCGCTTTTTAACCAAACAAAAAGTTTGCGTACTGTTTGGAAATTGCCTTCTGTTGCAAAGGCAGTAGCGGATGCATTGTATACAAACCTTACACCGTCCCAAATTACGAAACTTGCCTTAATTTTAAAGAATGATACTGCAAACGATCTTAATATAGTGGCATTTCCAGGAAGAGATGACTATATTGATAATATCTCATATGTGGTTCCTGATTATGATAAACTTAAAGATATAGGTAGCCTCTATTTTTCTATAAAGGGCGTGAAATAAAAAGTTTATTTTTTGTCTTTTAGTTTTTTAAATTCTTTGTACTCTGTGCTTAATTCTTTTAGCCAATCTTTAACTGTCCAATTTAATGCAGTTTCCGTAACAGTTGCGAAAATTATGTCTTTAGGCAATTTATCGTTTTTCTTGCAGCTATTTAGGAGCTCTTTTATTTCTCCATTTGTAAAACCACTCAGTAAAATTGTTTTTGGTTCTTTTTCCATTGTTATCCCTCCTTAATTCTTAAAAGCGGGGGTGTCTTCCCCCGCTTTTGCTGGATAATAATCTTATTCTAATCCCAGTTCTTTTAGCCGTTCTTTTGTAGGAATGCCGTTTTCATCCCATCCACGAAGTTTGTAATACTCTGGAAGCATTATGTCGAGGTGGACGATTTGACCTTTTGAAGGGCCGTCTGGCATTGGGTCTTTGAGGAATCTTGGTGGGAGCGTATCATCATCTTTACCCAAACCGGCTTTTAAATTCCATAGTCTTTCTAGGTTCCATACCCTTTCGCCTGCTTTAAGTGCTTCTTCTGCAGAATATTCTACTCCTGTAACTGCCGAAAGAAGTGCGGCATAATCATCTGCTCCTAAAGCAAATGAACTAAAAAGGCATAACCCTTCAGAATCTATTACTGCTGTTAAATCCTGGAATGTTTTTACCCATTGTGGTTTGCCTTCTGTGGTGAACGGGTCAATTTTTTGTGGAGAACCGAGGATTTCTGGAGAAATCATATAACCCCTCACGTGACAGCCTCCTCTATTTGATGTTGCATATTCGAGTGCGTGACCTTGTGCTCCTCTTGGGTCATATGCCGGGAGGTCTTGTTTCTTTACGCTCATTGAAAGCTCTGCATGTCCGTGTGCTTTTGCGAATTCATATGAACCTTCAGCAAGTTTGTCCCCAATACCTTTTCTATAAGCAATTGCTTCAGGATAGTAGAGAATAGCCTCGGTATTTCCAAATTTTAGCTCAGGTGCGTTTTCAAATTCTTCTTTCTTTAGATACCCTTTTTCATAAAGTTCCATTGCAGATGCAATCGTTGCACCTGTTGAAATTGTATCTAATCCTAACTTATTGCAGACATTATTTGCTTTAATGACAGCAATTAGATCTTCTATTTCACAGTCAGCACTAAACGCCCAGCTTGTTTCGTATTCTGGACCTTCCCCTTCTTCTCCATCCGGAAGTTTTGTTACTCTTCCGCATCCAATTGGACATCCGAAACAAGGTTTATTCTTTACAAGATATGTTTCTTTTAATTTCTCTCCTGAAACGTTATCTACTCCTTCAAAAACCCCTGTTTGGAAGTTTCTTGTAGGGTATAACCCGTGCTCATCTATGATATGGTTCAGTACCATAGTGCCATAAGTAGGTAAACCCTGTGATGTTATACCGTTTGCCTTAATTTTGTCCATTGTAACTTTTAGGACTTCTTTAAATTTTTCAGGGTTTGCAATAGTTGGTCTTTTGTGCCCGCGTGTTGCAATGGCTTTTAGCTTTTTCGAACCCATTACTGCCCCAACACCTGTTCTTCCAGCTGCTCTCGTCTTTTCATTCATAATAGCTGAGAATTTTACAAGGTTTTCTCCAGCTGGCCCAATGCATGCAACTTTGATTTGATTGTCCCCACCTAATTCTTCGATGATTTTGTCAGTTGTTTCGTATGTATCTTTTCCCCATAAATGTGATGCATCTTTCAGCTCTACCTTATCTTCGGTAATCCATAAGTAAACGGGTTTTTCTGATTTCCCTTCTACAATTAAAATATCATATCCCGCTTTTTTAAGTTCAGGACCCCAGTAACCACCCGAATTGGAGCCGGCAATTACATTGTTTAATGGGCTCTTCGTCACTACATCATACCTTCCGCTTGTTGGTGAAGGAGTAAGTGTAAGTGGACCTGTTGCAAAAATAAGCTTGTTCTCTTTGCTTAATGGATCTGTATTTGGGCTCACCTCATCGTAGAGAATTTTTGCTGCATAACCTCGTGCACCGATGAATTTCTTTGCTAATTCTTCATTGATCGGCTCTTCACTGATTTTTCCCGTAGAAAGATTCACTCTGAGAATCTTTCCCATGTAACCTCCTAACATAAAACCACCTCCTTATTTAAATTTGCCCC
>JALTHX010000179.1:0-2806 GCA_027076005.1 Caldisericaceae bacterium | reverse complement strand
GATATTTAAAAAGAGGATACTGCATTATGAACGAAGAAAAAAGCGCAACAAAGAATAGGGCGATCCCTGTTCTCTTAGATATTTTCATATGCGTGCCATTTCAAAAGGACATATAAAGTTTTTGCAGGCTTTTATCATTTATTATATATAAAATATCTTATACTTCTATAATAAAGTAACAAGAATATGAGTGTCTGAGAAACGGTAAATGCAATTGCCGAGCCAACAGCACCGTATGAAGGTATTAACAGAAAATTCAAAAATAGGATCGAAATAACCCCGAAAAATACTGCTTTCGCTTCCTCTATAGGCTTTCCATAGCCTGCCCATGTAGCACCCAATATTGCAAAAAGACCACTAAACACGACTCCAGGAATTAAAATATAAATAAGAATGAGCGAGGCCATATATTCTGGAGGAAAAAACCATTTAAGTATAAAAGGTGCCGAAACATACAATGTAAACGCGAGCAAAAGGCTTGCTAAGAATCCAATCTTTAGAGACTTCTTTGTATAATTATATATTTTTTTCTTGTTTTCCCTGAAACTTGAAATTTTTGGCATTTGGAGAACAATAACAGCCCCCGTTACAAAACCTATTATCGAGGAAAGAGTTTTTCCAAGAGAATAATATGCAACTTCGGAAAGATTAAGATAGACCTTTATGAAGACAACGTCTATTCGACCAACGAACATCCACATACTTGCAGAGACAATACCTGGCAAGGCAAAAGTCAACATCCTCTTAAATGCTCCATGGTCTGGAGCAAACCTCTTAAAAGAAAGTGCTTTTTTTCCTGAGACATTTCCAATAAGCAAGCCTATCGCAAGTGGAAAAGAATATGCAAACATAACCCACAAGATTCCATGCAAATTAAAATAATATAGAATAAAAACAAATATCACTCTACTTATATTCACAGATACTCCAAACATCACAATTCTTTTGACATCCATGAGTCCGCGGACATATGCATAATACATACTGTACAAACCTAGAATAACCATGATGTAAACACTCAATAAGGGAATATCCTTAGGGAACATTCCACTAAAAATTATTCCGATACATACGACAAATATCATAATCAAAGAATCAAGAAAAATTGTTTGAAATGCATAGAACTGCATCCTTTCCTTATTGCCCGTATGTTCTGAGATGAACTTTGTTATTGCACTTGGAAAACCTGAAATTGCGGGGAGAGCAAGGAAATTCGCTATTGTTAAGGAATATCTTATATATCCATACTCCGGGGGTGTTACAATCCATATAACGACAAGCCAGAAAAGGAAACGGAACGCCTGTGCAGATATGTTTCCAATTGCGATGGTAGAAATAGATTTTACATAGTTAGGGTCTATGTCCAGTTTTTTCAAAAGTTTCCTGTACATCGCAATTCACCGTTATTTTCTGTTCTGTGAAGTCTCTTTTGCATTATCGGAGTTGTATGGGATTGAGCGTCCGTCTTTATACCTTGCAAAATCAAATATTCCATGTTTTCCCGGATTTTTTCAGTGAACATTGAGGTCCACGCAACCCCCGTCACAAACGGCATCGTACTTTCCATCTCCGCCCATGCTCCGTTGTCCATCAGTTTTTTAAGATTCGGCATCTTTCCTTCTTTTGGCCAAGGCTCAAAAAGATCCCATGCGCCTCCATCGATTCCAATCATTATCACTCTGGTTTTGGACATGCCTGCATCACCTTTTTTGATGGTATGCGAAACCAAGCGGACTATATAAATGATGACCTTTTGCCAAGAGTAGAGTTATCGCCATCTTCTCGATTATCTCCCTCATGCCTTTTTCTCAGAAACTTCCAAATACCCGTATCCTATCTCCCCTTTCATGCCATTGAAAGACCGCAATATCCTCATCACGGGCGGAGCAGGTTTCATAGGCCTCACAGAGCATTTATCGAGAAGGAATTCGGTTGCTAGAACGCCCTATTGAAACGGCGGATATAAGGCAGAACCCATCATCGGAGTACTCCGCCGTCATCCCGAAGTTCATATCGAGATGCCTGAACGGAAAACCACCGGTGATATATGGTACCGGGGAACAGACCAGAGATTTCATTTATGTCAAGGACCTCGTAAAGGCCCTTGAACTCCTGGCGGAAAAAAAGCCGAATGCGGATGCCGTAAATCTCGGCTCGGGGAAAGAAACCTCCGTAAATCAGCTTGTCGAAGTGATAATCAGGGAAACTGGATGCAATCTCCGACCGGAGCATGCTCCGGAAAGGAAGGGAGAGGTGGAGCGCTCCGCTGCGGATATCACTCTTGCCCGAAATATGCTCGGCTGGAAACCCGAGCACTCCTTGGAGGGAGGGATCAAAGAAACGATATCTTGGATGAAAAAATCTGACCGCTGAACCCCGCATCCTTCCATGTGCCCATCGAGCCACGGTTCTACAGGCACCTGAGGGCAGCGCCTTTCAAATAGAAACCCCAATATATCGTCCCGGAGAGTCGAAGCCCCGCTTCACCTTCGGAGCCGTGATGCACGACGTGACGGAGCACTTCTATGTGGAGAAGGAGAACGGGAAGACAAAACATAAAGTAATGGGTTTTCCGGTCCTTACGGGTGGAACAGCGTGAAGGCTATTATGAACTGCGCAAAGACCAGAGAGACCATCGACATGAGCTTGAGCAGTATGTTCAGGCTCGGTCCGGAGGTATCCTTCAGCGGGTCCCCGACCGTGTCACCTGTGACTGCAGCTTTGTGGTTCTCGGAGCCCTTTCCTCCGTAATTGCCCTTTTCTATGTATTTCTTGGCGTTGTCCCATGCTCCGCCGGCATCCGCCA
>JALTHX010000178.1:0-2810 GCA_027076005.1 Caldisericaceae bacterium | reverse complement strand
ATGGAAATTACTCGGGAAGCAATTAACTTTGTTTTTGAAATGTATCAAAAAGGTGGTATGATTCAGGGCGCTGTTGAAGAAAATGGCAAAATTTATGTGCGGGTTTTGAAGGGAGGGCGTTATGATTGAGAACGATTTGCTTACTTCAATACGGGATACTGAGGAGAAAGCAAAAGAGATATTTGAAAATGCAAAGAAAGAAGCAGAGAAATTACGGGAAAAGCTTGAAGAAGAGAAAGTAGAGATAGTTAAAAAACTTGAATCTGAATTGGATAATAAAATCAGAACTGAGAAAGAGCAATCAGAAGCGTTTTTAAAACAAAAACTCGTGGAAATTGAAAAAGAGGAAGCATCTCGCGTTAGAGAATTGATAGAATTTGCAAGAAATAAACAAGAAAAGTTATCGGATAAAATTGTCAAAGATATTTTAAATAAGGTAAATTAAGATGGCGATAGAGAAATTGCAAAAAGTTCATATAGTTTGTTTGAAGGAAAACAGGGAGTCTATTTTAAACAAATTATATGAACTCGGGATTTTCCATATAGATAACCTCAGCCCTCGCTATGTGAAAAAGGGTGATGAGTATTTTTCACACCCCATGTTTTCTGGTAAGGTTTCGGATGAGATTACTAAGATAGATACTCTGCTGAGTTATTTTAATCAAATGGGCGAGAACCAGAAAGGTTTAATCGGTTCATTTCTTCCGGAAGACATTAAATTTACAAAAGAAGAGTTTTACGGTTTCATCAAACAATACAACCTAAATAAATTCTTTGATGAAGTGTCCGGTGCATTTGTTCATTATGCCAAACTTGTCGAGCAAGAGAATTCTTTAAAGGAAGAGAAAAAACAACTGCTACTATTTTCTGATTTTCCTTTTGAATTTGCAACTCTTGGAGGGACCGAACAAACAGAATCGTTTATTGGAATGTTGAATTCAAAAGTATTTTCAAAAATGCTCTCCGAGAGTAAGGATATTTTTGATGATGCTTTTATATATAGCTTTGGAAAGTTTGGTGCTAAAACTAAGTTTTTCTTGCTTTACCTGAAAGAAGACAAAGATAAGATTCAACGGCTTATAAAGAAATATAACATTGAAAGGCAGTCTATTCCACAGAATTTTGCTGGTTTTGTAGAAGATGAAGTAGAAAGAATATCAAATACGCTTTCCAAAATAAAGAAAAATAAGAATTTGCTTAAAGCCCGCTTTGATGCCTACTATAAAGAGAAGGGGAAGTTGCTTGCACTGAGGGACTATTATGAATCTATGGAGAGAAAATCACAGTCCGTAAAAAATGTGCTTGAAAGCAAGAAGACAACGGTATTCAGAGGCTTTGTAAGGTTAAAAGATATGGGCAAACTAAAGGAAATAGAGGATGAGTTTAATGGAGTGATTATTTCTTCTGAGCCTGCAGGATACGATGCTGTACCGGTTTCCCTACGAAATGGTGCTTTTTTTAAACCCTTTGAAATGCTTATAAAAATGTTTGGGCTTCCTTCTTATTTTACGCTTGACCCTACACCTATTGTAACAATTCTATTCTCTATGTTTTTTGGCATTGCCCTTGGAGATGCTTTTTATGGGATCCTGCTCGTTCTGGGTAGTTTATTTTTCTTATTTAAGTATAGAGGGAACAAAGGAGTGGAGAGCTTTTTCAAAATATTTCTCTATGCGGGTTCGGTTACAATTATTGTTGGCTTATTAACCGGATCTTTTGCGGGGAATTTCTTTCCTACATATTTTCCTAAAGCGGCATTTACCCATTTTCTTAAAAATATTCAGCTAATAGACCCTGAATCTTCTGACGGTTCAATCCAGTTCCTTACTTTTTCAATCTCATTAGGAATTCTTATACAACTTCTCGGAATTATTTTGAATGTTATTATCAGATTTAGGAGAAAAGAATATGCAGAAGGCATCTTCAATGGAATAGGATGGTTGTTATTTATACCAGCTATCATACTTCTATTCTTTATAGGACAGTACCCTCAATTCAAAACGCTTACATATACAATGCTCTTGGCAGGAACGGTTTTACTCTTGGCAGGAGGTTGGGTTTCTATAAGACAGCCGGTGTTTAAACCTGTTGCTGCGCTTGTGAATATTTATGGTATCAGAAGTTCATATGGAATAACAAGTTTTTTAGGTGATGCGCTTTCTTATTCAAGACTTTTTGTACTCGGATTAAGTACATCGATTCTTGCCTCGTCTTTTAACCTTGTTAGTAAGCTTATTGGTGGTTTGTTCGGTACATTTGGCATACTTATAACACTGTTTCTCTTACTTTTTGGGCACTCTTTAACGTTCTTTATGAATTCTCTCGGTGCTTTTGTCCATTCAATACGTTTAAATTTTCTTGAATTTTTTGGTAGGTTTTACGATATTGGTGGTGGTGAGTTTGAACCAATTGGGTTAGAACTGAAAAATATAAGAATAGTTTCAAAAAATGAAGGAGGTAAAAACTAATGCAAAACATTGGTTTACAAACATTGAGTAATGGCCCTCTATGGGTAACGATGGGAGCCATTATTGTTGCAGCGCTTGGAGGTATAGGTTCTGCTATTGCAATCGGGAAAACAAGCTCTCATTCTGCTGGCGTGCTTTCTGAAAAGCCGGAACTTTTTGGTAAGCTTCTTATTCTTATGGCTCTTCCCGGAACACAGGGCTTTTATGCATTTGTTGTTGCATTTCTTACCATGCAGAGATTTGGACTTACAAGTGGAAATCCGCAGGCATCCCTTGGGCAGGGTTTATCGATGTTCGTTATGGGGATTTTTGTTGGACTCGTGCAGCTAAAGAGTGCTATTG
>JALTHX010000177.1:0-22957 GCA_027076005.1 Caldisericaceae bacterium | reverse complement strand
GTTTCAATTCCTTATAGGTTAGCTACAAACTAAATCTTCAATGGCACTTGTGCAGCCGTCTCTGCTGTTTCAATTCCTTATAGGTTAGCTACAAACTAAAACTCGGATAAAGGTAAAAGCTTTCCACACACAGTTTCAATTCCTTATAGGTTAGCTACAAACTTAATAAATATACAACCCGCCCAACGATTTCAAAAGGGTTTCAATTCCTTATAGGTTAGCTACAAACGATTTAGTGGTTCCTTTTATGGGGCCGCAAGGGTTCAGTTTCAATTCCTTATAGGTTAGCTACAAACGTCCTCATCGTTAAGATGCTTAGTACTTTTAACTATAGTTTCAATTCCTTATAGGTTAGCTACAAACTTTGTGGTTCTTCCTTCTGCACACGGAGTAAAACTTGTTTCAATTCCTTATAGGTTAGCTACAAACAGAAGAGGAACTAATTGAGAATGCAAAAGTACACTTGTTTCAATTCCTTATAGGTTAGCTACAAACGGAGAACCTGAAACCGCAAATCTACAATATCAAGACGTTTCAATTCCTTATAGGTTAGCTACAAACGCAGTGCAGGGCAATGATTATGAAAAGCAATATTTAAGTTTCAATTCCTTATAGGTTAGCTACAAACAAACCGTGAAACTCGGCAGGCGTAGGCTTATCCCTGCGTTTCAATTCCTTATAGGTTAGCTACAAACGTGAGTACTTTGTGGAATGAGCACATAGCTTTTTCCTTGTTTCAATTCCTTATAGGTTAGCTACAAACTGGCACTTGTGCGGCCGTCTCTGCTTTTATTCTCACGCGTTTCAATTCCTTATAGGTTAGCTACAAACGCTTAGGGAACCGGACATAAAACTTTTACAAAAAATAGTTTCAATTCCTTATAGGTTAGCTACAAACTGCTGTGCAATAAGAATCAAAAGCTGCAAAATTGAGGTTTCAATTCCTTATAGGTTAGCTACAAACGGGAATGGGAATTACTACTGTTCCAAACGAACTGCTGTTTCAATTCCTTATAGGTTAGCTACAAACAGGTATATTAGGGGTTATTTCACATTTACGGATACTTCGTTTCAATTCCTTATAGGTTAGCTACAAACGAAATTCAAGATTAACAAACTTGATATTGATGCTAAGAGGTTTCAATTCCTTATAGGTTAGCTACAAACGATGGTTTTATAATTTTAACTTGCCTACTTATTATAGTTTCAATTCCTTATAGGTTAGCTACAAACTAATTCATTCCTTTTTCATATGCATTTCTCAAAAACGTTTCAATTCCTTATAGGTTAGCTACAAACTTTCCGATTAATGCATAATCTCTTGCATCCATACCGGTTTCAATTCCTTATAGGTTAGCTACAAACAAATATAGAATCAAACAAAGATAAGGATCCGAACTGGGTTTCAATTCCTTATAGGTTAGCTACAAACCGCAGGCCCCCCCGTGCATAAGAGAATATTATATTCTTGTTTCAATTCCTTATAGGTTAGCTACAAACTTAAAGGAGTCGAAAGAGTATTACAGGAAATATTCTGAGTTTCAATTCCTTATAGGTTAGCTACAAACCCACAAGGCACTCACAATATGTATGTTTTAGATTCGTTTCAATTCCTTATAGGTTAGCTACAAACACAGTATCATTTTGCTTTACTCTTCTTTTGAATAAGGTTTCAATTCCTTATAGGTTAGCTACAAACGTAGAGAAGTATTTTAGGAAACCGAACCAGTATTTCACTGTTTCAATTCCTTATAGGTTAGCTACAAACTGCTTGTGATGCGGCAGGAGACACTTTTGTAAACAAGTTTCAATTCCTTATAGGTTAGCTACAAACAAAACTTTTACAAAAAATATGGGCTGCCAGATATGGGTTTCAATTCCTTATAGGTTAGCTACAAACTGAATTGGAATCCAGAGACTGCAACAAGCCTTGAGATAGTTTCAATTCCTTATAGGTTAGCTACAAACGCGTCGCCAATAATTACATTTTTAACCAATACCGTGTTTCAATTCCTTATAGGTTAGCTACAAACCTGTGTAATGGATACGAAGGATATGTCGTGCTTTTGTTTCAATTCCTTATAGGTTAGCTACAAACCTCTTTGAGGAAACGTATAAACATAGAGCTCAAACGGGTTTCAATTCCTTATAGGTTAGCTACAAACCAGAACTGCTCTGCCAAGCACAAATGCTAAAGCAACGTTTCAATTCCTTATAGGTTAGCTACAAACTTACGTTGGGAATGGGCAGATAGTAGAGTATTCGCCGTTTCAATTCCTTATAGGTTAGCTACAAACCCGCAGTAAAAGGGGTTTGTTAGAATACTTCGCACGGTTTCAATTCCTTATAGGTTAGCTACAAACTCAAGGGTATTTTAAAAAGCCTTTACCTAACGGGAGGTTTCAATTCCTTATAGGTTAGCTACAAACAAATACATAAAGAATATTAAAAAAGTTTACCCCTTAAGTTTCAATTCCTTATAGGTTAGCTACAAACGCCCAACGATTTCAAAAGGCGGGTTTATTGCTTTATAGGTTTCAATTCCTTATAGGTTAGCTACAAACTATTTTCTTCCCTCAGTGGTATAAGAGGTATTCGTAGTTTCAATTCCTTATAGGTTAGCTACAAACGACAAAGCTCTGCTCAAGGACTACCAGAGCTTTAGGTAGTTTCAATTCCTTATAGGTTAGCTACAAACTAGGGATGAAAATGGAGGAATGACTGAAATTACCTGGTTTCAATTCCTTATAGGTTAGCTACAAACGCAAATATCAGAATTGCTATGAGGCAGTCACTTGTTATGTTTCAATTCCTTATAGGTTAGCTACAAACCTGTCAAGGTGGGGCACAGACCTTGTAGCACAGTTGTTTCAATTCCTTATAGGTTAGCTACAAACGGGTAATGAAAAATCAGACACTCGGAGCTATATCCGACGTTTCAATTCCTTATAGGTTAGCTACAAACAAGGCTCTTTAACCTTGCACTTCAGAATTATTCTAGTTTCAATTCCTTATAGGTTAGCTACAAACCTTCCTTGTCGAGGTCGAGGAAACGTCCTTTAATGCGTTTCAATTCCTTATAGGTTAGCTACAAACTTGCTGCTAAGGTTATGAAGTCGGCAGTTGAGATAAAGTTTCAATTCCTTATAGGTTAGCTACAAACAGAAAAAGGATTTTACGGAAGACAAGATTAAAAAAATGTTTCAATTCCTTATAGGTTAGCTACAAACAGGTGTAGCAGCTGCTATGGCTGCTCTTTTAGGTGCTGTTTCAATTCCTTATAGGTTAGCTACAAACACTTTCGGAAACTCAAACAAATAGCTCACCATTAGGGTTTCAATTCCTTATAGGTTAGCTACAAACGGGTAGATATTACAGGCGTAGCTTTTACACAGTTAACTGGTTTCAATTCCTTATAGGTTAGCTACAAACGAGATAGAGGAATTATTTGAAACACCGTCATTGTTGTGTTTCAATTCCTTATAGGTTAGCTACAAACTAGAAGAGACAAAAGCAGAGTATGAAGAACCAACGAAGTTTCAATTCCTTATAGGTTAGCTACAAACTCAAAAACATATCCGTAAACAGTCTTTTAATAGCATCGTTTCAATTCCTTATAGGTTAGCTACAAACGGACGATAGAGGTGAAAACGAGGTAAAAATAACATGTTTCAATTCCTTATAGGTTAGCTACAAACTCTCCTCCTTTTTTGCTTCCCATACCGCCTCAATAAAGGTTTCAATTCCTTATAGGTTAGCTACAAACAAAAGCTCTTTATCTTCATCAAGCTTGCCTTTAATGGTTTCAATTCCTTATAGGTTAGCTACAAACCTGGGGCTAGCACATTGGATTGTAAACTGCAAGAAAGGTTTCAATTCCTTATAGGTTAGCTACAAACTGAACTAATGGGAATTAAAGACGCAAAGTTTACGCGTTTCAATTCCTTATAGGTTAGCTACAAACCCAAAAGACAAGATGCTTAGAAAGAGCAAAAGGAAGGTTTCAATTCCTTATAGGTTAGCTACAAACATATTTACACGACCTTGCAGTTGTAGTGCCAACTGGGTTTCAATTCCTTATAGGTTAGCTACAAACTCGCCAAAACATAGGCTCTATATACATCTTATAATTTTCAAGGTACAATCGGGCGGCTCAGTTTTTCTTTTTAATTATAGCAACTATTTGTTAAATCTCAAATTTATAGCTGTGTTTTATAAATATTAAAACCTTAGTGTCGTACTCCCCGCATTTTTACACTATTGTGAGTCGACGACAAAATGTAAAGAAAATCTAAATAAAGTTATTGTTAACCTGCTTTTCTACTCCTAAAATTTCCCTGGAGGAATATTTGGTATCCCGCAGTGTATAGAAGATTATCGAGTCCTCATTCTTATCTATTATATTGTTGAGTTCGGATTTCAGCTTCTCAAATTTTGCTTTTGTTATTTCTCCCTCAAGTACGGAATTTTGCACCCAATTCAAATATTTTCTGCACACTTTCAAGATCTTAAAAACTCTTTTTTCGTTCACATCGTAAACAGTTATGATAAACATTTACCACCTTGCAACAAACGGCTTATATTTCTTTTCTTCCATAAGGTGCTTTTCAATTTTGTAAAGTTCTATACGAATCAACCTCACGTAAGAAGTGTCTCCGATATTGGGCAGCCTGACAGTTTGTTTCAGCCTGCTATCAAACTCTCTCAAAAAAATCATTCTGCCTTTTTCATTCAGGTAAGTTCCTTTTAGTTCTTTTAGAAAGTGTTTTTTGCCAAGCATTTTTTTGTTTATAAGGGTAAATATGATTCTGTCAACCAATATGGGTTTAAAGATTTCCGATACATCCAAATTCAAAGAAAACCTCCTAAAATTCGTGGAATGTAAATATCCTATGCGCGGGTCGAGGTGTGTTTGATAAATCTGCCTCAGGACTTCTATGTACGCAAGCGAATTTCCAAAACTTATCAATGCGTTTATCATATTCTTCGGCGGCCTTCTCTCTCGTTTACCCATTGCAAAGCTTCCGTTTTTTATTATCTCGTTCCACCCGTTATAATACACGGTGCGAATGTTCCCCTCAATTGCCATAAGGGTATTTATGTCTTTCTGAGAGTTAATTTTGTCAGAAAGTTCCTCAATTTTTGCAAGGTACTGTAAAAGATTGCCTCCCCTGCGGTTATAATACTCAAGCACTTTTGTAATATTTGCGGCAGCGCCTTCCACAAACTTTTGTGCAAGGGCAAGGCGCTTTTCTTCGTCAAGGTAGTGCTCCGCCTGTTTCAATATCATAAAGCCAGAGTTGTAATGCTCGCGCGGGTAAAATGAACCGCTGTAATATCCATAGTAATTAAAGAAATGCAGAATGATTTCCTTCTGTGAAAGGAAGTCGAGCAACTTTTTGTTTACAGAAATTTCTCCAAACACGAGAATCTCAGCCGTATTTTCCACAGGCACAAACTTCCGCGTGCCGTCTGGCTTCTCAAAGTAAATCGTATTCTGTTTTCTTTTCAGCTCCCCACTCGAAAAAATATAAATCGATTTTTTAGGCATAAACCTCCTTTCACGGTGGTAGTATAAACATTGCAGCAGGTTAAGATTTCCCAATAATCGACTTTATCTTATTAACTTTTTCTTTCTGCTTTTTACCTATATCAGTACTTTTCCACATCCGAAGAACTCCCCATACCTCTTTTAAAATTATTGCGGCTTCCTTTTTCTTTTCTTCGTCGTCCTCTTTAATAATCCTGTTATAAAACTCGATTGACTTAGTGTGTAAGTCTGACTTATTGCTATCCGTTACGCTTCTAACTTCCTCTTTAAACATTTTAAGCTCTTTAATAAGTCTTTCGCCTGGTGGTAATTTTTCAAGTTCGGCTTTCACTTTATCTTCTTCCTGTTTGAGACGCTCTTCTTCCATTTTTCGGCGTTTTTCTTCATTTTCCTTCTTAAATTTTTCAAATACATCGTTAGTCGCATCCTTAATGTCCTTAAATCTTCCGTACCCTACTGCAGTTTTTGCACCAACTCCCTGTTCGGTTAGCATTTCCTTAAACATAACAATCACATCATCAAAAGAAAATATCCTATTACGATGTAAACTTCTATCTAATGGTTTATATTGGATAATAAATCTGAACTTACCTTTAACTGTAAAAAATTTAATAGGGTTCGGATTAAGGGAATCAGCAGGAGCAACTTCCTTTTTACTTTTATTATTATAATAGTCGCCAAAGTGGGGCGTCATCACATCCTCTTCTATGGAAACCCCTTTAAGAGGAAACGCGTCAAAGAAAATAACTTCTCCTCGCTTTTGTTGGGTGCCGAAAATAATCTGGTAGTTATTAACAATTTGCCGGAATCCCTGATTAGATAGTAAGTCGTGCACCACGCTATGTATCTCATCTTCATCAACATTCTTATAGTACAAATGGTGTTTTCCGTCTTTGCTATTCATCTTTTTAAATATCATACCAGCGATGGCTTTCTCGTTCTTTTCTCGCTTTTTTTGTTCTGTTTCTTCACTTTCGTTTTCCAACATAACAAAATTATCAAGCACTACTTCAATCAGCGATAAAAATCCAAAGGGGACGATTCCGTCGTTCTCCTTGTAGTCTTCGGAAAGATGGTCTTTAACGAATTTATTACACTCTGTAAGAGCATTTGAACTTAAAGAATAAATTTTATTCTTTATCCAATAATAATGCCTGAATGCCCCCTTCAAAGCACTGCCTGGAATATACGGAATGCCGTACATACGACTTAAGGTCATTGAAGTCTCTCTGGGATTTGTCGAACCAAGTCCCACGACGAGCCTCCACAAAGCATCGCCATTCAGCACTCTTACATTTTGCCCGTTCGTCAAATTATAAATATCCCTTAGAAACAGGTCTGATTCACCGTTATCAAAGTACAAATTAAATTTTTCCGTAGCGTCCTGAGCAAAATGGTCGGAATTAAGCAAATAGAGCCTTATCTTATTATTTCCAGAGCGAGATTCTTCCCACTCAAAATATTTCTCAAACAATAATCCAAAATGCTGAACCTCTCTTTTGTTGTGCTCCGATAGTTTATACTTATTCGATAGTATGTTCCAGTGATACTCCCCGTTATTATTGGGACTTCTACCTTTATTATTTTTCTTGAAGTGATTGTACTGCTTACTATAAGTCATTTTTCCTGCTCCTCTTCGTCTTTAAGCAAAGCGACTGCAAATCTCCTCAGCCAATTCAAATAAGCAAGGATTTCGTCAGTTAACGCACGATACTCTTCAGCATTTGAGTTAAAGATTCTTTGCACAAGTGCATTATTTTCAAGTGTGCAGTTTTCAGTAGTATTTTCAGAAAATTTTTCATCAAATAAAGGGCAATTTTTATTTGTAAGCCATTTTTGAATGGCCTTGAGTAAATCAGTCCATCCTTTTTCACAGGCAAATGCAACTGCATTTCCCAACCCGTTCCTCAAAATCATCGCAGGCATCTTATTTACATACGAGCGAAACTCCTTCTTTTTACTGTTCTCTTTACTATAAACTTTCTTTACAAACTCGTAAGCAGTCCTTGCTCTTTCGTCTACCACACTTTTATTCATACCGTTCCCTCCTGATTACGAAACTGAATTCTCAAAAGTAATTTTACAAATTCCTTTACCTATCGTTTCGTCGCCGCCAATTTGCAAAATGCGCCCATCAGCCCAATTTTTAAATACCTCTATCGCCTTTTTTGCTTGTTCACTTTCTTTACTGCCAAAAAAGTCACGACACTCTTCAGTAAATAGTTTTTTTTCAACAAATAGTTTTGTTGCAAGCGCAAGCGAGTAAAAAACTGTTTTTTCGGGAATAAACTCTTCGTACCATAATGCACCTTCATCAACGGTTCCCGTATGAAGACTAATTCTCGTCCGCGCTACGACTTCTGTTGCGTGAGTTACAAAGTACTTAAAGTCCTCGTCTTTCAAAATTACAAATCTTTTCTCAAAACTTTCTTTGGAGAGCGGCAAATACTTCAATAAAGCATCTGTAATTTTCATAACTTCGTTTTTGTTAGTATCCCAGGTAATGTCAATAGCGTAATCTTCAAGCATAAGCTTACTGTCGTTAAACAATAGCTCTTTATCAGACACTCCACTTGGTGGAATTTCAATCCCTTTAAATGGATTCTCTAAACCAGTCAGTTCTATATTTTCCGCAAAATTTTCAAGGACGCTCTTAGAAGTAGTCCACACAAAAATACCCTTCGCTGACCTCACCGGGAACAAAAGAATCTTAGCATCGGTAAACGAGAGCGCACTTTTGTAGTTGCTATCTTCAGTATTATCTTCAGGCCCAAATAAGGCTTCTACAATGTCTTTACATTCCCTTTCTTCTTTAAGCGATCCTTCTTTCACTGATTGTTTAAACCTCTCCCTCAGCGCACCTTTAAGTGAAGAACCTTCAATTTTTGGATAGCCTGTCGTCCTTTCCCGCTGGATAGGCAAGTCAATCACGCCCAGTTCGCTCCCACTCCCGCTGTGAAGCGGAGTTCTAACTTCGATAAAAAATGGTTTTGCTTCTAAAAACATACATTACCTCCTTTAATTTGTCTTTGAATTCTCGTCATAATTCGTTTCCATAATCTCTTGTGTTAAATCTATAATTCCTTTATTCTCATCACTAATTGACCAATGATTATTATTCTTGAAGTTTTTGGCAAGCTTTAGCAAATAAACTCGAACCGACTTTTTAAGTTTGTCGTTGTCCAGTTCGTCAATAAGCTTGTGAAGTTGCCTTTTTACGGAGTTTGACAGATCTTTATGAATACCGTAAAGATAAATTGCAGGCTCTACTACCTTTTTGCCATCCTCATTGCATTCATCAAAACATTTTCTCAGACCGCCTTCTTTTAAGGAGTGCTCAAGAGTGTTTTCACCATCACCTTTTATTGGAACATTACCCGCAGGCTTTACTTCGGCACAAATACAGTCTACCTTTTCGCCGCTACCTGCCCTCTCTATTGGCTCCTTGAATTCCACAAAGACATCTATTTCGTTCTTATCCTCGCCTCCTACTTCCTTGCTGTGCTTAACACTTTTAGTTTTACCTTTATGCTTATTAACAAAAAATTTAAACAGCTGCAGTTCTACGAGCAAACTTGCAATGTTCTGCCTGGTTTCGCCTTTGCTTGTAAGCCTATCCATTAGTAAGTCTCCATAAAGAGTAAGTTTGACCTTAATTTTATCTTTGTATTTAAACTCTTCCAGAATATTTTTCCTTTCGAGTTCCTTCACAATTTTCTCTGCAGCGCCTTTAGGCAAGTAGTCGTTTTTAAATTCATCGACAGTTGGTAAATTATCGTCACTTTTTCTATGTATTTCCTGAAGTGCGGTGAAGTTCTCGTCCAATGTCCACATATCCAGGTCTATCGGGAGCTGCGGTATCGTAAGCAAAGTTTTAGTGTGTTCAAACATATAGTAGGCTGGCGCTTCGTAAACCTGAGAAAATATAATCATATACGGTATAATGGCCTTGTATCCACCAGTGATATTAAATACGAGTGCTTTATTAGATTCCTCATATATACATCTTAAAGCCGAGAATAAGTTCACGAGCCCTTCTTTTTCAAAGGTTCCTTTGTTGAGAACCTGCAAACCCTTGATTATGAAATTTGTCGCCTCAATAGTACATTTATCTTTGTCTTTATCTTTCTCGTCTTTATATCTGTCTTTGTAGTAGTAAACATTATTCTCGTCTATCTCAATATTATTATCGCCATACGGATATTTAAAACGCACTTTTACACTTGCACCACTTACTTTTGGTTTGTTCTCATAATATCTCCTCAAAATTTCTGCAGCAATCACGGAGATCGCCGTGTCAGAACATATAGGAATTATCTCAAATTCGCTGTATTCTTTCTTTTTCTCCTTGATTATCCCTTCTATACTTGACACTTCAGCCATATAGTCGTCTAAATTATCATATTTAGCGATTTCATCAATTAACGAATTACTTAATTCGTCAACTCTTTTCTTCAGGCTTTTTTTACTCCAGTAGTAACCAGCAAGCCTTTCCTCTTTATGCTTCTTAACATAATATGGTTTAATATCTTTTATAACAGATTCGTCAACATCAATATCATCATTTCCATAAGTTATTAAGTTTTCAAAAATGGATGTACCAATCGTAGTGACAATAGTCAATTTATCACTATTACTCATTGAATACACCTCCTACGAGAGTGAGTCCAAAACCTTCTTCTTTTCTTTCACCGAAATTTTTAAGATGGAAATACTCGAAAACATCTTCCTCGCTGCCTTCAATAATTTGGAGGTAGTAAACAGAACCAGCTGGTACCGCTCTTTTGCCTGTCTTTGGAGACTTGTTTAATATATCCCATCCGCTTATACTTTGATACTTGCCTACTGCTGCTGTAATAATCTTTACTTTAAAGGAACCGTTATTCATAATTAACTCATTTGAAGAGTTATTTACTTCAAATCCGTCAACAATCCATCCGTTCTCAAATATAGCAGGAGTTGCGAGGTAAAGTTTAGACAGGCGGCTTTTACTTTTTTTAATACTTTCTATTGCTTTGTTTTTGAAGTCATCTTCGTCAAATAATAAATGTGCATTTTTAACCTTTTCGTACTTTGCAGACTTACTTCTTCCACCAACTTTCAGTATTCCTTTATCAGGAAACTTATATTCTTGCTCTGACTTCCACTCGTAAGATAGAAGAAAACTCACGCCTCTCTTCATTCTGTAAAAAGTCGTATTGTACAACATACTTTCTTTTGATGTTCCTGTTTCGTCGTCTTTTTCAATCCCTACTTTACTTTCTGGAGATACGAAATTCTTCAGAGGTATTACATTATCACAGTAAGTACCACTATCTACGAGATAATCATAAAGAAATTCTTCGCTTATATGGTTTCCTTCCGGAGATTCTTTATACCCTTCCTGTCCACTTAAGTAGTATCCTGCTTTTTGAGAAGAAGTAATAATACCTCCTTCAACATAATTAAGTTTAGCAGTTTTGCCTTTTAGCTTTTTATTTAATAAAATGTCGTGAGGCACAGGAAAGTATGGCCCTGTCTTCTGAATAAATATTCCTTTTAAGTGAAGCCCATCTTTTCCGTAATTTCCGCCTTTATCCCTTAACACAGTACCAAATAAGTTTTTGTTACTGTTGTTAACATAGATGGCAGTTGCAACTGCTCCGTAAAAAACTGACGGAGTTAAAGAAAATTTAGCGTCAGAAAATGTTTCTATTCCTTTCCTGAACGGTGCCCCTCCTCCAAAATACACTGTATCCAGAGGAGCAATCTTAAGATATTTCACCTCTTTCCCTCCTTATAACCAACATTTGGATTTATAATTTTAGCAAGAGATGCAATTATAATTAATGCATTTGCTATGTCTTCCCTAAAAGATTCGTAATATCCTGCGTTTCGTAATTCTTTAAATAAAGCATTTCTGTTCTTATCATCTTTAATAGAACGCTTCAATAGTCTATAAAATTCTTCCTCGTATGAGTCTATATCACGCCGTGATTTTCTGTCTTCTTCGTCTGTATAATCTAACAGTTTGGTTTCTTCGAGGAATGTATAAATAAACTTATTAGATATTACATCATTTTTCATTTTTGCAACGAGGTCGTTTACTTTATCGAGCCCTTCCCACTTGCTTTCAGACGAAACAAATTCATTTATGCTTCCAGACTTATTCATCACGGCAATTGCGAAAGTATTTCTATCTCCATATTCTTTTGCCTTATTTTCCATCTCTCTTGCTTTTCTCAAAACGAATGTCAATGGCTCTTTATAGTGGGCTACACAAACCCCTACCGAGCAAGTAGGTACTTTTTCGCTGCCGCATCCAGAAAATTCCTTCGGATACATTTCGTGTAATTCTTTAAGCGTTTCAAAAAGGTGGTTTATGTTCACAAATGCAAGTACATCATCGCCGCCTGCATAAATTAACTTACCGTATTCTCCGTGGTTATTAAAAAAATCCCTCACTTTTTTATTAAAGTCAGAAAGTGCTTTACTAATGGACTTCTGGCACTCCTCCGGCAAAGAAGCATCTTTTGCGTAGTCGCCATTCATCCACTTTCCCATATGATCTCCATCCAGCATTAGCACGGCATAGTATCGAGGAATTTTATTTAGTTCTTTTACCTTTTTTTTAAGTTCTTCTAAAGTTTGTTCGTCAACTTCTTGATGATAATTATTTTTAAAGTATTTTTTTGTAAGATTTTCTTTGAACAAAAGTTGATCGTCAAAGTCAAGCTTATCATCAATTATACTTCTTAATGTGGTCTTCACATTACTTTTGACTCCATTATAGGTTTTATCATTAGAAATGTGCAGCGTAAGAACTCTTGCCATAGATGGAAAACTATGTTCAAATTTGCCCTTCTCTACAAGATGGACACCTCTTTTTAACAAGTCAACGCCGCACAATGCTTCGTTTTCTTGAAATAAATAAGAATAATTACTTTTTATGTTTTTAAACGATTCTGCCAATTCCTTACGCATATCAATAATAGTTCCTGTAAATTTTTTATTATGCACTACTTCGTTCTCACCACACAAACTGCACTTTATCCCTTCTTCTGCGGTTTGTTCAAAAACTCGAGTAATTTTATACGCTCCCATTACTTCTGAAAGTTTTTCATAAGCACTTTTGTAATCGCCTTTCATAGGCACAGCAGCGTAGTTTATAGTAAAGTAACCGGAGAGCTGCCTTTTAACGAGCTTTTCTGCAAACTCCGTTGGGTTCTCGTACACTTCTTTGAGTACCTCAGAGCCGATGCGGTTTATTTCGTTTTCAACATCAGATTTAATCTCTTTTAGTTTTTTCTCTACTTCATTCTTACTTCCATTAACTATTGATAACACCCTATTTGGGACAGAAGCGTATTTACCATGCGCACCATTAGAGAATTTAGGGAAAATAACATCCGCGCCGCAATTATTTAGTTTATCCACGATTCTTTCACCAATGTACGATAGGAATCTACTTGCATTATACAAATCCTGAGTCTTCCGTGCAGCTACGATAAACTTCTGTATAGGCGATATTGAAAAACCCACTAAAAATTTTTCATTCATTTTGTTCCCTCCTTGCTAAACCCTCTATAAACTTTATATACGCTTTGTATTCTTCACCGTTTTTTGTTACACTGCCTAATATCGTAGCAACAAACACGTACTCTTCCTTAATTTTCTTTACAGAAACATACACTGGAGACGCAAACCTTCTTCCATTGCTTTTAGCATACCCAAGATAATCCACATCATTTAGATGTGTTGCGTTTCCTATGATTTCTAAAGCATCTCTTTCATTGGCAACAGCAAATCTGGAAACAAAAATTTGCTTAATTATTGGGTAACTATAACCATCATTCATAAAAACATCCAATACATCAAAATTACCCTCGCCATCACTCTTCCAAACAGTGTTTTCGTTAAATCCTTTAAAGGTGTCTTTCAAAGTAACTTTAATTTCTTCTTTAAGTTTTGATACATCATTGAAATACTTCCTTTGAAGCGAGCCAAATCCTCTTCTCGATCTTTTCCCAAAGCCTCCAAGTAACAACGATAGATCCAGATAGTGTAAAAAGTTATTTAGTCGTTCATTATTAAAAGAAGAAATTACGATATCAAATTTCTGTCCTGGTTTAAAACTCTCAAATGAAGCAACATTCTTATGTGGCAATAGATAATCTTTTTTAGTTTTAAGTTCAAATTTTTCTGGAAAAAACACTTCTACAGGAGACTTCAATGAATTAGATCCTACAATTCCTCCGAATAGTTTCATTTCTTCTTTGCGTAAATCTTTTACATTCATTGGGGTTACTGCCCTATAAAAATATCGCATTACTCCCTTAATAGACGGTACCCTTAATTCAGGTTTTCTTCTACCAGCTCCATACATAAACATTGGCGTAATAATTTCCAGTGATACTTTTCGCTTTACCATTCCGTCCTCCTTTTATAGCTTTAAAAATGAAAAGTCCTTTTCAAAACTGTTAAATGTTTTTCCTACTTCTTTTTGTAAGAAGAAGTTGAGGACTTTTCTTGCAACTCTCCTAATCTTGGTGTAATCTTCTTCCTTTAGCGGAGTGAAGCCGTGAGTGTATATACTGTTGTTTCTGAGTTGCGTAACGCCGTATACTTCTCTTAGCAGCGCATTGATAGCATCTTCATTCATACCTGCAAATATTTCGTCTTTAACGGCGGCAAGCGATATAAACCCGCCCATCAGAGCAATTTTCTTGGGCAATCCGTTTGACGGAGAAAAATTGTTGTAAACTGCACCTGCAACCCGTTTATACCCGTCAAAACTCAATCCTGATTTTTCGTACTGTTTCCTCGTTGCATTTGACGGATTAATCCCACGCTTTTTCAAACGCACCTGCTCAATACTCTCCAGAACTCTATACATCAAAAACACGGCAATGTCGAATTTTCTCGTGCCGCTGTATCTTTCGGCAGCGAAGTAAAAATTTAAAGGTACATAAAATTCATAACTGGAATCGTCGTCAAAACCTTTTTTGATATTTTCTAAAAGAGTGAAGTGATTAAATATTGTCCTTTTAACGGAGCTATCAAGCGGATATATATCTGATTCTACTTTTTCCATAAATTCTTTGATTTTATTTATTGCTCCATATATGTCAAAATCATTCCAGCTTTTATATATGTCATTTATATATTCATATTTTTCGACTTCGTTTTGACTCCTTGTTTCTCCGTGCAAACTTTCCAGAATTTCGTTTGCACGTTCAAAATGGTTGGAATTAAAAAATGCCTTTGCCCTATTTATCTCTATATAACCGAATACTTTCAGGGGATTAGCTAATACAATGGGAAATTCCGTGCCCGGTTTTGGTTTACGCTGATCTTTCAGATAAACTTTGTAATCAATATACCCAACATCCACACCCAACAGTTGCCCCACAACCGAGGCTGCACCGGCCATAGATTTTTTACCACCTGTTATATCTATCAATACATTTTTCCAATTGTCCTTTCCTATGTCATTCAGAATCTCGTTTATGGTTTCATAGATATTAAGTATGTTGGTAGATTGAATAATCCGTTTACCCCAGGTGCTTGTTTTTGGATGGCCGAGAATTTCCATAACTCTATTAAGTGTCTTTTCGGTTTCGGGAGAACACACAAAGAAATGTTTTACCGGTTTTACCAGGTTGTGCCAGAAAATTATAGGTTGAGCACTATAACCTACAAGAGAAATAACATACTTGTAACCTTTTCTGCGAACATCGTTGGACTCTTCACGTGAAAGAAACCTCTTAAGTACCTCATCGTACAATTCTTTGAAATAAAAATCTTCTTTATCATTACCCCATTCTTTTCCCCAGTTTACGTATTTATATACATTTTTTTCAAAAGAACTGTTATTTTTTACTTCCTTTTCCATACTCGCTCCTTTTTCAGGCTTTTTTATATTAAAACATTTTTCAAAAAGAATGCAAATATCCAAAAATTACGAAAAACAAAAATCTTTGTACGAGCAGTTTTTGCAAAAGCGATTCTTTTTAAACGGTGGCGGTTCCGGCATAGAAATTATTTTTTTGGCTTCTTCAATTGCTTTTATAATTTTCTTTTCCTCTTCCTCTGTAAGTTCCACTTTTTCTTTCTTGTGTTCCTTTGGGATAAGCAGCTCTCCTTTTGCCTCAATGCCAGATTTCTTTAGCTTATGCAGGTAAAACAAAAGTTGCATTTTTGCCGGCATCAAAAACTTTGAAGATTTTTTCAGCTCTCCTATTAGCACCTTGCCTTTGCCGAGGCGTACAACGTCAATTTTCATTGATTCAAAAGAAATTTCTTT
Organism: Caldisericaceae bacterium; assembly: GCA_027076005.1. GTDB lineage: Bacteria > Caldisericota > Caldisericia > Caldisericales > Caldisericaceae > S016-85. The sequence goes on along the minus strand of JALTHX010000177.1, from coordinate 7,121 downwards.
TTTGTCCCTTTTATAGCTTTCCTCGTGAATTAACCTGCCCATTTCAAGCAAATCAAAATCTTGAAAAGGGTTTAGTTCGTGCGCCATAAACCACATTTCGCGCTTACAGATAAAATAACTTGCTATCAAGCTGCCGGTAATTTTTACCATATTGGATTTGCTGCCTCTGTTTTGTATCCTGTTTCCATATCGTAGTATTCCTCAATCTGATTTTTGTGCACCACATAGAAATCGCCGTCTTTCGGAGGGAGATTATTGTTATTCCCTATTCTTATGCTTACGGTATATAAATTCAGTTTGTATTTTCCGGTATTATAAACTCTTCTTTTTTCGATATAACTTTTGCAATTTCCAATTTCCTTGAGGAAATTTGTTATAAAGTTTTCCGCTTTACTGTTTATTGCAATAAAAACACTTTGTTTTTCACCGTCTTCAATGACTTTAAAACTTTTTATTTGCTCGAAGTCAAGCTTTTTAAGTGCATTAATATAAATTTGCGAATCGTTCCCGGTTCCCCTTTTCTTTACCTCTTCAAAAAATTGTTCTGTCAAGGATAAGAACTCGGGTTCTTCTATTGTTTTTCTTCCTTTTAATATTTCTTTGGTGATATTCGGCAATATTTTTTTATATACATATCCGGATAAATTGTCAATTTGCATTAAATATCCTGTGCCTTTTTCGTTGTCCCAGGATCTGTTGCATCTGCCTGCTACCTGTATAATGGAATCAAGCGGTGCCAGGTCCCTGAAGACTACGTCAAAATCCAGATCCACACCTGCTTCTACTACCTGGGTTGTTACAAGAATAGGTTTTATCCCCTTGCTTGCGCACTTTTTTATTAACTCCATACGTTCTTTTCTTTGGTACGGCGTAACTTGAGAAGATAAGTAAAATAAAGGTGTGGCACTTTCAATTTCCTTAATACTGTTCGGAGAGGGAATTATTTTAAAAGGCAGTTTATTTTTTAGAAATTTGTAAAATTCTCTGGAGATTTTAATCGTGTTCATTACTATCATACAAGATTTGCCAGGCGAAATTTTTTGCAAGATTTTGTTAAAAGCATCTTCTTCATCACGTTTTTCAATGTCAATATGGAACCTAATTCTATTCATTCTTTCAAAAAACTTACGGGAGCTTACTGCGAGCTCTGTGTATTTGTCAAAAATTAACGGTTTTGTTGCAGTCATAAGAATCACCCTGCAATTTGCTTTTTCCGTTAAAAGTTTTAGAACCGTTCCTACGAGCGTCCAATATTCGGCGGGTATATTTTGCACTTCATCCAGAATTATAATACTGCCGTATATGTTATGAAATTTCTTGAGAAAAGAGTTTTTATAGGCAATAATACTGTGCAGGAGCTGTACGAAGGTGGTTACGACAATTTCACTATCCCACGATTCGATATACATTAGTGATTCGTCCACGCTTTTCTTTTCACCGTTCTCTTTAAACTCCGCAGGTGCAAGATGGTGATGGGCAATGAGATATGCAGACCTGTTTTTGTTGTATTCTTCTTTTAGCGATGCATATAGAACTTCATTAAATACCGAATAATTCTGCTCTATTATGGATATGTACGGCAGGGAATAGATAATACGCGGCAAAAAATTTTCCTCTTTGCGGATTTTATCCCTTAGCTTCAATGCAAATGAAAAAGAGGCAAGTGTTTTTGCAGAGCCGGTCGGTGCGGTAATCGAAAAAATCCTTTGATTAAGATTTATATGTTCAAATGAATTTAACACATCGATATACAATTCATTCCTAATTTTATTTATTTTATTTTGAGGCATATTTGAAAATGCTGTTTTCCGGTATATGTCAACAGCGTTTTCAGGTATGGAATATCGTGCTCTGCCCTTTATGTTCCCTGCATCCCTCTTGTCGGCGTCTATCAGGGATGAAAATAACAGATATAACTCAATAAAATCGTTGCCTTTATTGTTGCTTTGATTGTAGGCGTCCTTTGCTACGGCAAGGAGGACATTATTAATATTTTCTGCAAAATCTTCCACATCCGCCCCTTTTATTCCAAGCTGTAAAACTTCCTTTGAAATTTCACTTTTATTTTTTAGTATATCTTGAATTTGTTTTTCTAACACGGATGCTTCGTTGTATAAAGAAGTAGAAATACTGTTCAATCCTGAGAATCCTTCTTTTAGTTTTCTTAGCTCTAAAAACTTTGAGATATCAGGCAGTGCGGAGTGATGTGATGCAACGGCAACAAAGCCGAGAAAAGGAACGAAAGAATCGTCCAGATAATTCTTTTTCAAAACATAATATGCAAACAAAGCGGATATAAATGAATGATGTGAAGCTAAAGATTTTTCGCCGTTTTCAAGATGATTTTGAAAAAACGATGTGTATTTCCCAAAATCGTGCAACCCCCCGATGATGTAAGAAGCTTTTTTTAATTTTGCATCGGGGTTATTATCTCGGGAAAGCCTTGCAACCTCGCTTAAATGGTCTATTAGGAGTTTGTCGGGATGTGACTTAAACCGTGCTGTCATCCCATAAATAGTATATTTTCCTCTCGTCCTCCGTAGCTGAGAACAAAATGAGTGGTTTTAATCTTTGCAAGAATCGGTAAATGGGACATTTCATACACGAATTTTGCATTTTTAATCAGGTTTCTATTCTTATCAAATTCCAGTGGCATAAATTCCGAAATATACCTGAGGTACTTTCCGGAACGGGACAGGACAAGCCCTTTATCTTCTACGAATTTGGAATTTAGCACAGAATTGATGCTTACAGCGCTGCTTGTTTTGGTTTCCTGCGCATCGGCGTATCCTATTATTTCTCCTTTTGCGATAAACTCGCTTAACCCGAAATACAGGGGGAAAACAGGTTTTTCTATGTGTCTTTCAAGGTTCTCTGTCAGAGCCTTATCTTTATGGTAAAAATATACCCTGTACCTGATTTCACCATTTAGCGGAAACACGATTTCCAATGGTATTTGGGTGTGCCCCATTTTTCCTGCCAAATCACTATTTTCCTTTACTCTCAGATAATTTACAGTGTGAATGCTTTTCCTTAACGGGGTAAGCACAGAAAGTGCAATTTTGCTGTTGGCAGTGGAAAAAGAATCATAATACTTATCTCTGCCAATCCCGAGCATAGCGGCAATGATGCCGGTAAGTGCAGTCCTGGGAGGAAATGTATAAGAGAGAGAACTTGAGTTTGTATAAAATTTTCTAAAGTGGGCAAGCGAACCTGTCAAGTCAAAAATTAGTACCTTATCTATGTTCATTACCAAATTCCTTATTCAAAATCATTGAAACCGCATAATTCCCCTTCATCAAATCCTGCATTTATTAACATTTTTTTTAGCGTTTCCCCGCCTTTGAGAGATAAATTGTTATCTTGATAAATTTTTACCTCTTCGATGTCATTTTTGTGTTCACTCAAGAATGAAACAAGTGAACTCACGTCTGCTTCAAAATCAGGTAAATCCCTTATGGACTCTTCTCTTGAAACCTTTGGAACAAGTTTTACATATCTTCTAAAATCACCGAGGAATGTGCCGCTATCTTTATATTCTACGCGCACTATAAGCCTTGGCATCTGATTATTTTTGCTTCTCGTAGTTGCAACGAGAGGAATTGCCTTCAAAAGAGATTTGTCCAACAGGGTAACATCTCTTTCCGAAAGAAGGGTTTTCTCTGCGCGAGCACCACTTATAATGCCATAAAAAGCAACAAGCGAATAGTAGAGCCTGTAATCTTTACCTATGGCGCCCTGTGCATTTTTAGCATCCGATGCAAAATGTGAAGTGATGGTGCTTGAATCAACCATTGAAACTTTATTAAGAGAGTATCCCCAATTAAATTGAACTGGGCCGGTAAAGGCTTCAGAACTTCCACCCCCGCTTCCCTCGGATTTAATCGGCATAGTGGCACCGAACATTCGCACATCGATGAGCTGTTCAAGCAACCAATTTCTATCGTCTTTGGAGAGTTTGGACAAGCTTACTTTTTTATCGTTTTTGTCAAATACCGCCTTCAAACGGTCACCTGCGGTAACGGCTTTGCCGTCAAGCTGGCTTACATAAATTTCATACCCTTCTTGCTGCAAATAATCTCGGATGTATCGTTTTAACCGGACATCACTTACGAGGTTTCTGCCTGTTTCGTAATCCATACGCGGCTTGTTCTCGTCGTCCGGGTCGCCGTTTGGATTGCAAAGTTTGCAGTCGTAAAGGTACAAAATCTCCGAGTTTTTGCCGTAAATTTTTTTATCCATTTTTCTCCTCCTTATTATTTTTTGAAGCATTCATTGTTTTAAAAGTGGAAAATGCATATCCCGAGAGTATGTAAAATACGTTTTCTTTGTCGGAGAGTTCCCACCTATCTATGTTTTTGTCAAGCAGAGGCTTTGCATTTGCAAAAACAGGATCTGCGTATTGAATCTTTTTATACTGTACAAGCTTTTCGAAAACTTCGTTTAAAAAATACTCCTTGATTTTTTTGATACTCATTCCCTGATAAGTAATTTTATTAAGTATCGGCTTCTTCTCCATCCCGGCGGAATATTGTGCATTTCCCACAATACCCACGAGATATCCCAGCAAGAACAGGGCTGTTTTTTGCTCGTCATAACCCATTTCTCTAATGAAGTTCTTGGTGTCGTCATTTAATTTTAAACTGTTTACATTCATACTACCTCCTTTTTCCAGCAGATTTAATTCTTCCAGGTATCTTAAAAATATGTTATGTTTCAATGCGGCGAATATGACATCATCGCTTTTGCCACTTACGTTATATTGCGAAAACTGCTCATACGCGAATACTTTGTAAAGTTCTACAAACTTGGAAATTAAGAAGCTACGCGGAATTTTTTCGCCTTCAATTATGCTCCCGTATAAACGCAGCAAAGATTTATCAAAAGAATTTTTCTTTACGGGAAATAAATAATAGATAGGTTTAAATCCAAGGTCCCACCCTTTTGTGTCACTGAGTAAGGTATGAGCAGTGTCTTCAATTTTATGCTGCTTCGTTATAATTTCACCTATCCTGGAGGGTGGTACATCTTTTATCAGAGTGTATATTTTAAGAGATCGCCCGTCGTCTTTACACAGCAGCAGATTTAACAGCAAGTTGTTGTTTTCGTCTTCAAAATCTTTGTAAGATGAGATTTGTTCTTTGAATTTTTGATAGTCTTCAAACGAATCCGCGCTGCCAACAAACATCTTTATTTTACTTGCCCAACTATTTAAATTGCTTAACTTGAATGTGGCGGGGAAAATAAATTTGGGTATGATGTACATTGTAGCGCCGCCAAACCGGGAGCGAAGATTATTCTTTACAAAGGTTTCACCGGCGAGAAGTTTTTTGTAGCAATCTTTGCATATTGCAAAGTTCTTAATGAAATTTTTCTTTGCAAAATACGGTGCAAAGCTAATTTTATCCGTAATATAATATTTGAACTTAAGTTTTGTAGTGTTAGAAGTTACCGGAATATTATGCTTTCCGCACACATAACAGTTGCCGTTTTCCGCCTTCGAAAACAATTCTTCCACAACGCTCTGTTCAAGATATTTCGCATATTCATTATATTGAGCAACGGGTTTTTCGTTTATTGAAGCAGTAAAAAAGGCAATATCTTTTTTTGAAATCCCCTTATCTTCTTTTATTTTTTCGTATACGCATTTGACAATGGCATCTAAGAATGTTTTTACCTTATTCCTGGACTCTTTACTGCTTAGCCCGGAAAAGTCTGTTAATTTAGCGGGTAAGTTTGTGCAAAATCCGCATTCTTTAACCTTAAAAAGGTATATTCCTTCATTATTATCAAAGCACGTATCAAGTAGTGATTTTATCTTGTCTTTCAATTCTCCGTCATCCAAATTGTTTTCAAGAGTGGGAAATGTGGAGGTAAACAGATATTTAAAGTTATCTTTTGTCAGTGACACCCTGTCTCTTTGCAAATTTCCCGGAGGGTTCCCAATGTATAGATATTTTTCTGCAGAACCCCGAATACTTGTTTTGTTTGCGATTGAGTTGTCCTGCTGCACACTTTCGGCAAATACTTCTTCTTTTATGAAAACTTTTTTGTTAATTGTGTCAAAATTGAAATTAATCACATAATGAGATTTTTGGTCATTTTTAATTTTAATATCCTGAATAAGGCTTTGCACAACACTCTGCCCGCTGTTTTTTACAAGGCTACCTATTTCTTTTATCCCCTCAATCAATGATCGCCTCCTTATTTCAGTTGTTATTTATTCTACTACTCTATCTTGTAAAACCAAAACAAATTATTCTATTATAAAAACCCTAAACGCAGCAAAATAACTTTCAAGAATTGGGCAGTTTTCTAAATTATTGCAATTATTCGACGCTTAATCTTATGGTTTGTAAATTTTCCACATCCCAAAGCCGTTTGAATTTTTTGCGCCTATGCCTGTATCGTAAACAATTTTTATAAGTTCAGGATTTCCCTTTAACTGGAATATGCCTGTCCAACCTTCTATTCTTGTGCCCTTAAAATATACTACCGCCCTGTTTCTCTTTTCGTTAAAGTAATAGGTGCTAATATCAAGCGTTTCTTTTAGCGGATGCCGTCCGTATGTTACTGTATATTTTTTTATTGCGTTGTTTTTCACAAGCTCTTTGAATTCTTTTTCGTTAGGAGAATAATAGTATGTTTTTACTTTTCCGTCTTCGGTTTTCATCGTGCTGTAAACTGTAACCGGGGAAAGCATTTTTATGAGGGTATTATCTGTAATTTTAGGCTCCTTGAGTACCTCGAGGGAGGAAAGTAAGATTTCTTGCCCCAGAAGGTCAAAAGATGGCAGCGTGAGGATACGTGTGCCAACGTCCTCAACTATGAATTGTTTAACAGATGAAAAATAAAACGAAACTTTATTTTTGAAGAACAGGGCTGTCTCAGGGGCATTAGCTCTTCGGTTTCGGAAAACAAAATCTTTATTTATGCCAAAGGCAGATTTTAATTTTTTGAGCTTGTCCCTCTCAACTTTTTCTCCTTTGTCAAGGATTCTTGAAAATGTAAATAGCTTGAAGTGCCTTTTTTCGAGGATAAATCCTTTAGTATGAAGTATTTCCGCAACATTTTCAGAAAATGTTTTATATAAAAGTGCTGCAATCGAGTAATTATAATGC